>DATKPZ010000229.1:0-11692 GCA_035523815.1 Alphaproteobacteria bacterium | reverse complement strand
GCCGAGTCGCCGAGCGCGGCCGGCATCAGCTCCGGCGCGTCGACGCGGAGGACGGCGAGATCGCTGTGGGGATCTTCGCCGATCAGGGTTGCGGGAAGCTCTCGCCCGTCGAGCAGCGCGACCGAGATGCGGTCGGTCTCGTGAACGACGTGGCTGTTGGTGAGCACGAAGCCGTCGGGCGTGAAGACGAAGCCCGAGCCGTTGCCGCCGTGGCGGCCGGAATGGACTTCGATCGCGACGACCGCGGGGCTGACCCGCTCGGCCGCGGCGGTGACCGCCTGCGAATATGGGTCGAGCTCGAGGTCCGATAAATATCTGAGTTGGGACATTGCCCATTTGCCAACCCCGAGGACAATCGCCCGGTTTCACGAACGATGGCGAGCCGCAAGTGCAGCCGCACGAAGCGGTTGCGTAGCCGCAAGGATGCGGCTACAGTTGCCAAGCCCGGAGGGCGGCGGTGCGAAGCACCGTGGCAATATGCCCAGGTGGCGGAATTGGTAGACGCGCTGGCTTCAGGTGCCAGTGATGGCAACATCGTGGGGGTTCGAGTCCCTTCCTGGGCACCATCCAACCAAGATAGTTTTCGGCCACACGCGCTTTGTCGCGTTCGAGCAACGCGAGGCCGCGAAGCGCCTTAGGTTTGCGACCAGCCGCCGTCCACGGGCAGTTCAGCGCCAGTTGTGAACGTCGCATCGAACGCGAGGAACAGAACTGCCTTGGCAATCTCATCCACCGTGCCCCAACGTTTCATCGGAACCATCCCGCCCATTTTCTCGCGAATCTGATCGGCCGTGTTCTTATCACGAAACACCTTGTCGAGAATCGGTGTATTGATCGGGCCAGGCGTCACTGCATTGACGCGAATCTCGTGAGGGAGAAGCTCGACGGCCATTGTCCGTGCAAATGAACGAAGAGCTGCCTTCGCCGCTCCGTAAGCCGCTTGGCCCGGCATACCCTTGGCGTTGGCGATCGACGTCGTGAAGACGACAGAGCCCCCACGATTGATCAACGGCGCAAGCGTTTGCACGGCGAAGAACGGCCCCTTCGCATTTAGGTTGAACATCTCGTCGTAGACGGCTTCGGTTACGTTCCCGAGAGGTGCTTGGATGCTGAAGCCCGCGTTGACAAAAAGAAAGTCGAAGGTGTCGAACACGGTCTTCACCTGAGTTGCCAGCGCATCGATGTCCGTTAACGATCGCGCATCGCTTGGCAGCACGATCGCGCTCTCTCCGAGCACCTTTTGCGCCGACTCTAAGCCAACCGCCGAGCGACCCGTCACGAGAACGCGGGCGCCCCCGCCGAGGAGCATCTTCGCAGTTGCGAGTCCCATGCCGCTGGTGCCGCCGATGATGACTGCTTTTTTGCCGTGGTACCGATCCATGTGTTGTCTCCTCGCGACCGTCGGCCGCCCAACGACGACGAGCGCAGCTTTAAGAAACCGCGCTAATAGATCCGGAGGATAGGTCGACTCCGGAAACCTTGACGACCGCCTGCCAAGCGGCTTCCTGACTGTCGCGATCATGAAGATGGAGCTGGCGCTGCACCTCAATTGGACCGGTGAACTTCCCTTGTGCCGATGCGAAAAATAGCCCCGAGACGTCGGTTCCGAACTCTGACGCTTGAAGGTACCGACGCGCCGCGGTCTCCGGCCTCTGATTCATGCCGGGGATGAGGTTCACAAGTGGGATCATCAGGTATCGCAACGCCGGGCCGGCGTTTCGCACCACCTCTGTGCTGGTCGCAGAACCGGGCGAAACGGCGTACACGGCCATTCCGGCGGGTAGCCGGCGGGCGAGCGCCGCGGTCCACCAAGCGATAATGAGCTTCGCGTCGGCATATGCCCGGTTGGGCGCGTATTTAACGTTCGGGCCGCTTCGCAGGAGGCTTTCTACCGCGGCAGTTCGGTCACCGTGGTGATACATAGCCGCGAATGCCGGGAGGTCCGTGTAGCTGAACATCGGCACGCCACCGCGGGCGGGTTCCGCACCAGCGATAACGATCCGCGCATTCGGGCTGAGTAGCCCGGCGTTGAGCAGGCCTACCGTCAGTTGATGATGGCCGATCAATGGCGCCTCGGACGCCTCGACGCCGGCCGCAGTGAGGACGCGCTTTTTGCCTGGGACCATCCCCGCGTTAAGCAGTAGGAAGTCGATCGCTTGACCGCGTTTGACGAGCTCGGCGAGGGCGGATTGAACGCTGGGCGGCGAGTCCAGATCGAGTGCTAACGGCTGAAATACATGGGCCCCTGTTTCGGCTGCGAGGCGAGCCGCCGTCTCTTGGGTTCGCGTGAGGCTGCGCCCGGTGACGATGACCTCACGGTAACCGGTGGCTCCGAGTATGCGGGCTGCCGCTTGGCCGAGCCCGGAGGTGGTGCCCGTGACGAGAGCGATCGAATGTTTCATGGAGCGGCTCCGTGGCGAAGAGGTTGCGAATTTCGAACCTTTTCGTACTATAATCCATCGAGATGCCCGTAGCAAGGAATTTCGAACTAAATGATTCAAAAAGCGGCTAGGCCTCGTGGCCGGCCGCGCAGCTTCGATGAGAACACCGCGATTGCAAAAGCGACCCAAGTGTTCTGGCAGAAAGGCTACGACGGCGTGACGGTCGACGATCTCGTCGCCGCGATGGGCGTCGGGCGCCCGAGCCTGTATTCAATTTTTGGGTCGAAGCGAGAGATATTTATGCGCGTCCTACAGGCCTACGCCGAAAGGAAGGGCGCTCTGTCGCAGAAGGCACTTCTCTCTCCGCCGACCCTGCGCGAAGCGATTGCAAGCTTTCTGCGGTTCGGCGTCACAAGCGCGACCGAGGAGAGAAGCGCGTCGGGCTGCTTGCTCATGTGCATCGCGCCGGTCGTGGATGATCCTGAGGTCCGGCAGTTCCTTCAGAATGCCGAACGTGGCGCCCTCGAGATGGTGAAGCGACGGTTCTCAGAAGCCATCGCCGCCGGCGAAATCCCATCTGACTTTCCAGTCGCCGCGCGCGCGAGCCAGATTCTCGACCTCGTCCGCGGTTTGACGATGCGCGCACAGCTGGGCACGTCGCGTAAGAAGCTTCTCAATGACGCCAAGGCAGCGGCCGACTTAGTGCTCCAGCCATGACGTCGCTCGCGGTTTCCGCAATTCACTAGGAGGCTTTAGCGATTTATGGAATTCGAAGCGCGGTCGCCGAGTATTTGCAATTGAGCCCCATGAAAACCACAACATTATCCGGGGATGTGCTTGATGCGTCTGTACCTTTTCGTTGGTGTGCTGGCCATGGCCGCATTCTTTGTCCCGGCGCCGACGTGCGCGGCGGACATGAAGACCGATGCAGCGGAGTCTGCCGCGAACGCCGCATATTTTGACCGAATCACGAGCGAGATCGCCCAAGTGGGCCGGCAGATCGAGACGACCGGCTCGGAAATCGCTGTTCACCTTCAAGGTGCGGCTGGAACGCAAGTCAACGCTAGCTTGCAGCGCACGAGCGACAACATGCGCGCCGCACTGCACGAACTTCACCAGGCCCTCCAAGCGATATCCGCGTCCTCGCAATACCATCCGGCGAACGAGCAAATGATCCCTCAGATGAACATGGGGATGCTGCGAAAAAGCGGAGAGCAGAGTTGGAATTTCGGCGCCATCGAAGCAGGGAGCTCGGCAATGCATTCTTACCAGGCGAGGCTCGCTGCCTTGACCGATGAGGTGCAAACAGCGCGGGGTGATTTTGGCGTCCATCGCGATCGCGCGGTCACGCAGCTGAGTGAGACGCTCCACTCATTGGCCGAGCTGAATTCCCGGATTGGCGAAGCGGCCCAAGCGATGCAGCGCAACGAACAATGTGTTGCCGGGAGGTTCTCCGGCGATTCGAAGTGTCGATAGCGGCGGTTACGCCGTGAGCTCGCCGGCCGGCGCTTCCCCCTGAATCCTAGGGGGAGAAAAGCTGCCGTTTTTGCAATTGAGCCCCATGAACAGCGGAACCGCGTGTCTTCCGGCACACTGGGGGTTCTCATTTTCTTAGCATCCGTGCTCGTTGCGAGCACCGCTTTGCTCGCGCAGGCATCGCCGCTGCCGACCGACACGCCGTCCACGCCGTCACCGGCGCCGGTCGCATCCACTCATCCCATGGTGACGCTTCGATTTCCAAAAGGGTGGTCGCGGTGCCAGGGCGATTCCGTCGCCATCCAGATCTGTGCGCCAGGCGGCATTCCCGACGTGCGTATCGCAAAGCTCGGTGCAATGAGCGATTACACGACCGATAAGGGCCTGGCGATGATGAAAGCCGTCGCCGGCCAATTTCCGGGCACGCAAGTGACGACCGGTACCGTTTGCAACGGTACGCAGCCGGCCGTATTCGCCATTAGCACGAATGGGAACGGCGCAGTCGAGAAAAAGATGGCGCTCGTTATGGGTCACATCGGCGGGGCAATCGTCACGTTCGAGAACCCCTCGGGAGCGCCGGTCGATCCGGGGATCGAGAACATGTTCGATACCCTGTGCTGGCCCTAGGACCCCTCAGCGTCACGGTCAAGAACTAATCGCGCTGCGCGGCGCAGGAGAGTGCACGATGCCGACGATCAAGAAGAGTCGCCACGGATATGTGGACACCGTGATGCAGCTTTCGGCGGCGATCGGCGCCGGCGGCAATACCATCTTTGCGACCATCGACCAAGCCGCCGCGGCGCAAAGCGTCGGGATGGCGCTGCGTCCCACGACGCTGATCGTCTTCGGTAATCCCAAGGGCGGAACGCCGCTGATGGAGGCGTTCCCACTGGTCGCGCTCGACCTTCCGCTCAAGCTGCTCGTGTGGGAAGAGGGCGGTGTCGTGAGTGTCGCCTACGTGCCGATGTCCGAAGTCGCTTCGCGCTATGGTGTGACCGGCATGGACGCGCGCGTTGAAGCGATGGATCACGCGCTCGACACGCTGACCACCTCGGTGACGTGAGAGATCAACTCGCCAACGAGCGGACCTTTCTTGCGTACTTGCGTACGGCACTCGCATGCATCGGCTTCGGCTTCGTCGTCGCGCGCTTTGGTCTGTTCGTGCGTGAACTCGCTGCGACCACGGGCATAAGCGATCGGACCGCCGGTGTATCGGCGCCGCTCGGCATCACGATGATCGTCGCCGGCGTCGTGCTCGCGATCTTCGGCGGCTACCGATATCTCGTTGTGTCGCGTGCGCTCGCGGCGGGTCGCGAGTCATCGCTTTCAAGCGGTGCCGCGGTCGCGGCGGTGATCGTCCTATGCGCGCTCGGGCTCATCACGGCGCTCGTCATCTATCACACGTAAGGCGTCGTCGGGCTCGAGCGCGATCGCCGCGATAACGATCGCAACCGCGACGCATGCCGTTGCTCCGGCAAACGCCGCGCGAAATCCGCCGAGCGACGCGATCGTGGCGAGGACCGCAAGGCCGACGGCGCCCCCAACTTCCGACGACGTGGCGAGCACGCCCGAGGCAACGCCGGCGTCCGCCTCCGTCGTGCCGGACATCGCGAACATCATCAGCGGAGGAAACGCGGCGCCCATGCCGGTGCCGATCAGCACCATCGCCGGGAACGTCGACGCGAGGTACTTCGCGTTTGCCGGCGCGATCGTGAGCAGCAATAAACCCGCAAACGCGAGCAGGCTTCCCCCGATCAGCACGCGGCGCCCTCCAAAGAGTCCGATCAGTCGCTCCGCCCAACCCAGAGAGAGCGCGCCGCTCGTGATCGTGAGCGGAAGAAACGCCAGGCCGGTCGCGAGCGCGCCGTAGTTTTGCGTTCGCCGCAAGAGTAGTGCATCGAGAAAGAAAAATCCGAAAAGTCCGGCGCTGAGCAGCATCTCGAGCACGTTCGCGGTCGCAAGGTTGCGCGAATGAAACAAGCGCAACGGCACGAGCGGCGTCTTGGCCGATATCTGCCGAGTGAGAAACGCCGCAAAGAGCACGAGCGAGAGCGCGGCGCAGATGAGAATAGCCGGCGATGCGACCCCGGCAATCGGCACCTGGACCACCGCATAGACGCCGAGCATCAGCGATGCCGTGATCGCGATCGCGCCGATAACGTCGGCGCCGTGGCGCCGCCCGATGCCGGCCGGTGCGACGATGACGCGCTGTCCGATCGCGATCGTGATGATCCCGATCGGTACGTTCACGAGAAAGGCCCAGTGCCAACCCAGCGTTTGCGTGATCGCGCCGCCCAGCAACAATCCGACCGAACCGCCCGCCGATGCGGTGAAGCTAAAAACGCCGATGGCGCGCGCTCGTTCGCCGGGTTCGGGGAAAGCGGTGACGATCATCGCCAGGATGACGGCTGAGGCCATCGCGCCGCCGATGCCTTGTGCGAAGCGTGCCGCAACCAGCAGCGGCGCGCTCCAGGCAATCCCGCAGAGGAACGACGACGCGGTAAAAAGGCCCAGGCCGATCACGAAAATGCGCTTGCCGCCATACAGATCGCCCAGACGGCCCGAGAGCAGCAGCAATCCGGCGAACGCGATGAGATACGCGTTGATCACCCAGGCTAGCGTCGATGACGTAAACCCGAGATCGTGCTGAATCGACGGCAGCGCGACGTTCGCAACCGTGATGTCGAGCACGATCATCAGCATGCCGATGCAGAGAACGTAGAGGGATGTCCAGCGTTGCTCACGCCGTAAAGAAATAGCCGACGGCATCAATGGGCTCCATGCGCAGAGGGAAGAAGGGTGCGCGGTGAAGGGCGCGAGCGGCTATTTCATAAGGATTCGTTTATAGCGTATCGGCGTCGTGCGCGTCAAGTTCGTCAGATCACAATGTTCGTCAGATCATTGGAAGGAGCACGTCGGGCGGTGAAGGGCGCGCGATGAGATAGCCTTGCATCTGGTCGCACCGCAGTAAACGCAAAAGCCGAGCCTGCTCCTCGGTCTCCACGCCCTCGGCGACCACCTTGAGGCGTAAAGACTGCGCCATCGAAATGATCGTCGAGATCATGGTCGTCTTGTTCGCGTCATCGGTCATGCCGTTGACGAAGCTGCCGTCGATCTTGACCGTGCTTATCGGGAGTTGCTGAAGCCTTGCAAGCGACGAATATCCGGTTCCGAAATCGTCGAGCGCGATCTCTAGACCGAGCGCGCGCATCTCGGCAAGTTTTTCAGTTCCCTCCACGATGTGTTCCATCAGCGCGCTCTCGGTGATCTCGAGATCGATGCCGCACATGCCGCCGCATATTTCAACCGCGCTGCGCACGTCGTCAACGATCCCCGGGTGGGACAGCTGACGCAGCGAGAGATTAACGGCAATTCGCGGTGCAACGCGACCGGCCGCGCTCCACGCGGTGTATTGGCGGGCCGCTTCGCGCAATGCCCACCGCCCGACCGGTACGATCAAACCCGTTTGCTCGAGTACGGGAATGAACTCGACGGGCCCGATGAGCGCCTCCGGCCGCTCGGGATCGCGCCAGCGAATCAGGGCCTCGATCCCGGTGATCCGGCGCGTCGTGACGTCGACCTTCGGCTGATAGTGAAGCACGAATTGCGATTGCTCGAGCGCCCGTTGAAGCCGGGCTTCGAGTTCTACGCGGGCCTCCATCTGCCAGTCGAGATCTTTGGAGTAGAAGCGGTATTGCGCGCCGGTGGAGCGCGCATTTTGAAGGCCAATCTCGGCGTGGCGAGTCAACGTCTCGGCATCCGTTCCGTCCTCGGGGAAGACGGCGCACCCCGCGCGCACGGCAACGGTGATTTCGCGCCCTTCCACTTCGAACGGCGAGGCGAAGCATCGGATGCCATCCTCCCCGAGCGTGTCGATGACCGGCTGCAGATCGGCACTCGGCGGGAAAAAAATGGCGAACCGATCGCCCGGAAAGCGGGCGACGTTATCGGGCCCGGCAACCGCGCGAAGTCTTCGTGCGATCTGCCGCAACAGATCGTCGCCGATCTGCGGGCCGAGCCGCGCATTCAATTGAGCGAACTGGTGCAAGTCCAGGAGCATCACGGCGACCTTTTCGCCTGCGCGCGCCGCCGCCAGCGTCTGACGCAGCCGCTCGGTGAAGAGCGTCCGATTCGCGAGTTCGGTTAGCGGATCGTAATAGGAGAGGTAGTCGATCCGAGCCTGCTTGTCCATCAAGTCGAGCGCGAAGGCCAGATTTTTCGTGAGGCTCGAGAGCAGCTCAACCTCCTCGTCGTTGAAGAATCGTGATTGGCGCGATGCGAAGATCATGGCGCCCGTCATTCTGCCGCTCTGGATGAACGGAAAACACGCGACGGCGTGAACCCCGGCTTGGATCAATGTCGGCTGATTCTTCAGTTCCGGGTGAGCGGGTACGTTGTTGACGACGCCGGGCCGCAGCGTGCGCATCGATTGGGCGATGGCTCCAGGTCCCGTCTCATAGGTGTCCACGAGATGCTGCACGAGCGGCAGCATCCGTTCCGCCGGATATGGATGCGCGCCCAAAAGCGCGCGCAGGCTGACGCGATTGTCGGGGTCGAGTGTGATGATGAAACTGTAGACGAATCCGCCCTCCTCGACGGCGATGCGGCACGCTTCATGAAAAAGTTCGGCGCGATCGCGCAAGCGCACCATCGCTGCGTTCGCGGCGGAGAGCATGTCTTTCATGCGGCTCAGCTCTCGCACGAGCCCCTCGGCCTCGAGCCGGCGCAACTCTTCCCGCGCCCGTTCGATCGCACGCGTCGTCGCACCGGGAAGCCGCAGCAGGTTCGACTTCAACACGTAATCGGCGGCGCCGCGCTGAACGGCGATGACCGCACGCTCTTCGCTCACGGTCCCGGAAACGAAGATGAGCGGGGTGGTTGGCGAGATCTCCTGCAGAATATCCAGCGCTGAGGGTCCGTCGAAATCCGGGAATTGGAAGTCGCACAGCACCACGTCCGGAGCGAACTCCGCGACGGCCTTACGAAAGCTCTCTTCGGTCCACACGACTTCGTACTCCAACTCGATACCGGCGTCGCGAAGTGCGCGGACCTCGAGATCCGCATCCGTTCTCGAGTCGTCGGCGATGAGCACTCGGATCAAATTGGTCCGTCCAACCGAGGAGCGCGGTTGACGGCTAGCCAGTAGCGTGCGATTTGCTCCACGACGTGGTCTAGGTCACCCATGTCCATCGGCTTGAGCGCGAATCCGTTGGCGCCGAGGCGATAGCACTCCGCGATATCGCGGTCTTCGATCGACGACGTCAGGACGACGACCGGAATGGCGAATCCGTGCAGCGTCGCTCGAAGCTCGCGCAACAGGTCGAAGCCGTTCATCTTCGGCATCTTCAAGTCGAGCAGGACGAGCCTCGGCGGCGAGGATTCGCGCAGGAAGGCCATCGCCTCTTCTCCGTCGTGCACCCACGTGATTCGCTTGGAATCGTCGTGTCTGGTGAACGCCCGGATCGTCATATCGGCATCGAGCGCATTGTCTTCCACCAAGAGCACGTCCACCGCGTCGTTGCCGCTCACGGGGTCTCCAGCACCGGCAGAGCAAACGTAAACGTCGCACCTTCGCCGGGAGTGCTCTGCGCCCACACACGCCCGTTGTGGTGGGTGAGGATGCGTTGCACGATTGCAAGGCCGACGCCCGTACCGGGGAATTCGTCGGCGTGGTGGAGGCGCGCGAACACTCCAAAGAGCTTGTCGTAGTATTTCATATTGAATCCGGCGCCGTTATCCCGCACGCGATAGATCGCTTGCGTCCCCTCGATCCAGCCGGTAACGCGCACGACCGCCGGATTCACGTTCGCCGAATATTTGACGGCGTTCGAAATGAGGTTTTCCCAGACTTGGCGCAGGAGCGTGCGGTCAGCCAGAACCGGAGGAAGCGCATCCACCTGGATTTCGAGCTCTCGGCCGATGAGTTTAGCGGCTTTGAGGGGTTCTGCAGCGACGTCTTTCGCGAGCTCGGTCATGTCGACGAGGGTCTTGTCGATCTTCTTACGGCCAAGCGCGGAAAATTTCAAGAGATCGTCGATCAAGAACCCGAGCCGGGCGGATTCCTCCCGCACGATCGAGAGAAGCCGACGCGCCTCTCCGTCGAGGCTTGCGCCGGATTCGCGTTCTAAAGCGTCGGCGTATCCTTTGATCGCGCGAACCGGCGCGCGCAGATCGTGTGAGATCGAGTAGCTGAAGCTTTCGAGCTCTTTGTTCGCGGCTTCGAGTTGCGCATTCTGCTGGTGGATGCCCGCGTTGATCAAGCGCAGCTCTTCGGCGCGCTTGCGCTCGGTGATGTCGATGACGGCGGCGAGCACGAACTTCCCGCGCGGCGTGCTCAGCGGATTCAATCCGATCTCGATCGGAAATTCGCTCCCGTCCCTGCGCAAACCGAACAGCTCTCGACCGGCACCCATCGCGCGTGTCGTCGGCGCGGAAAGATAATTGACTCGCAGCGACGTGTGGTTGCCGCGCAGACGCTCGGGCACGAGCCGCTCGACGGACTCGCCGAGCAGCTCGGCACGCATGTAACCGAAAAGCCGCTCGGCTTGAGCGTTCATCAGCGAGATGCGCCCCGCGTCGTCCACCGCGATCATCGCGTTGGGCGCGGCCTCCATCACCAGCCGCAGATGCTCCTCCGCGGCCTTGCGCGCTGTGATGTCGATGATGGCGGCAAGGACGTACTCTTGATCCGACATGGTGATCGGATTCAGCCCGATCTCAATGGGAACTTCGGTGCCGTTGCTGCGAAGACCGTACAGGTCGCGGCCTGCACCCATGGGCCGCCGCGACGAACTCGCGAAATATCCGGCACGCAGCTGCGGATGCGCGCTGCGAAAGCGTTCCGGAATCAGCGTTTCCACGTTCGCCCCGAGGAGCTCGGCGCGCGAGCGACCGAACAGTTGCTCCGCTTCGGTGTTGACCAGCGCTATTTGTCCGCTGTGGGCGACGACGACAATAGCCACGGGAGCCGCCTCGATGATAAGGCGTAGGTCGCTGACGTCTTGGTGACTGGACGCTGGTTCCGCGCCGGACTTCGCGATCGCCATCACCTCCCGAACCATTCTCGCACCTAAACGGAGCGGCGGCAACGATTGTAGGCCATTAGCACCATGTGCGTTGTGCCCCACGCAGATGCAACAGTCTGCGAGTTCCTTGGGTTATCAGCGGCAATGAGCAGGATAAGCCGACGGTATTACCCGCTACTTGTAGCCGGGGTCACGTTCGTACTTTTGGTTGCCGCGGCCGGCGTGCGCTCGGTGCCGACGATGTATGTGCGCCCGTTTGAACATGAATTCGGCTGGAGCGACGGAGTCATCTCAAACGCGCTTGCGCTTCAGATCGCGCTCTACGGACTCACCGGGCCTTTTGCGGCGGCCGCGATGGAACGGTACGGAGTGCGCCGGACCGCGGTCGCGGCGATTGCGCTTCTCGCAGCCGCGATGTTGGCACTCACGCGAATCGACGCCGCTTGGCAGCTGCTGCTGTGGGCGGGCACGGCGGGCATCGGCGTCGGTTGCCTGGCGCTCGCGATGGGCGCAACCATCGCCAACCGTTGGTTCGTAACGCAGCGGGGATTGGTGATCGGCGTGTTCAGCGCCGGGAACGCAACCGGTCAGCTCGTCTTTTTGCCGATGTTCGGGGTGTTGATCGACCACGGCGGATGGCGTGTCTCCTCGCTGGTTCTCGCCGGGGTTGCGCTCGCGCTGATTCCGTTCGCCTGGTTCTTCTTACGCGAACGGCCGGTCGACGTCGGCATCCCGCCATGGGGCGGCGAGACGATCGAGCCGGCGCCGGCGCACAAGCGCAATCCGCTCGGCGAAGCATTCTCCGTGCTC
>DATKPZ010000228.1:0-17636 GCA_035523815.1 Alphaproteobacteria bacterium | reverse complement strand
GCGCTCGAGAAGCTGCTTCCGATTCAACGCGCGGATTTCGTGGGCATTCTCGAAGCCATGGCCGGCCTGCCCGTCACGATTCGTCTGCTCGACCCGCCGCTGCACGAGTTCTTGCCGTCCCTCGAGCAACTGCTCGTCGAGACGACCGAGCTGCGCGTCACCAAAGGCACCGATGACGCGGCCTATAAGCAAAAGATGGCGATTCTTCGGCGCGTCGAGCAACTGCACGAGCAGAATCCCATGCTGGGGCTGCGCGTCTGCCGGCTCGGAATTCTTTTTCCCGAGATCTACGCAATGCAAGTCCGCGCAATCTTCGAAGCCGCGTGCGAACTCAAGGCGCGAGGCGTCGATCCGCGCCCCGATGTGATGATCCCGGGCGTGGGAACGAAGGAAGAGATGCGGGTTACCTATGACGCGGTCAAGGCGGTTGCCGACAAGGTGATCGCGGAGCGCGGTGTACGGGTCGATTATCACATCGGCACGATGGTCGAGCTTCCACGTGCGTGCATCGTTGCCGACGAGCTAGCCGCGATCGCCGAGTTTTTCTCGTTCGGAACCAATGACCTCACGCAGACCGCTTTCGGCTACAGCCGCGACGACGCGGAGGGAAGCTTCATTCCGGTGTATCTCGAGAAGAAGATCCTGCGCGACGATCCGTTTCAAGTGCTCGATCGCCAAGGCGTCGGCGCGTTGATGCGTCAGGGGGTTTCCCTTGGCCGCGGGGCCCGGCCTGACCTCAAGATCGGGATTTGCGGCGAACACGGCGGCGAGCCGTCGAGCGTCGCCTTCTGCGACCAATTAGGACTGGATTACGTATCGTGCTCGCCGTACCGCGTGCCGGTCGCGCGCCTCGCCGCGGCCCAAGCTACGATCGGTACGCTTACCTGAATCGGGCGTGGACAAAAACATCGGTGCCGTTCTGCTCGCGACGGTCATCGGCGCCGGAGCCACCTCGAACCTCGCGGCCGTTGCCCAGGCAGCTGCGGCGGCGTCCTGCGAAAGCGTCGCTAATCTACGGCAAGCTCATGGACAGATCGATCGTGCGATAGACCGACTCAATCACGACGATCGTGACTACGGCGGTCATCGCATTGCCGCGATTCACGATCTTACCGATGCGCGCAGCTCTCTCATTTTGGCGGAGCAATATGCAATTCGCACCTATGGCGACGCCCCGGCCTGCTTTCAAACCATTGGAGCGGTGGGCGGAAGCCCTTTCCCCTGGGGCTTGCGAACCCAGGGCAGCAGCATTCAGGACGTGTTAGCGGTTCGCCGTTGGGCTAACGAGCTGATCTTCGAGCTGGGAGGTGATGAGCGTTACGGTGGGAACACGACTGCTGCGATCGGCGATCTTTATGGCGCGCGTGAGCAGCTGATGAGGGCAGAAGAGTTCGCGCGAGCCCACGGCTACTAGCGTAACGCTGCAATGATCTCCGTACACATGGCGCGAGCTTCGCGCACGTCGGCTTGATCGCGCCGCACGAAGAGTTTACGCCAGTACGCCTTGCCGCTGAGCTTGTTGATCAGGTCGGAGACTTCGCGCGCGTCGACTAGGCCTGACGGCGTTCCGACCCAAACGGTGTGGGCGCCGCCGGCAGCGACCAGCGGCAAGCGATGCATGACCTGTGACTGTTCGTCGGCCCATACCGCGCCGTCACCGAAGCGCTCGCGCAGCGCGCGCTCGCACGCGGTGTACGCGCGCAGATCGGCCTCGGCGTTGAACTCGGCGGCGCGCGCATAAATGCGCAGGCGCTCGCGCAGCGCCCGCGCGGATTCGCCTTCCCGATCGCGCAGTTCGTTGAGCACCCGGAAGTCGTCCCAGCGAAGAAACTCGTCGATGTCGTCGAGCGCGCGCGGATCGGGCCACAGTTCGCGCAGCGCGTCTTGAAGGATCCGCTCGAAGAGTCGCGTCGTGTGATGGAAGTACACCGAGGCGAACATCATGTAGCGCGCCACGACGAACGACTCGAGCGCGACGACCCCTCGCGCGTCGATGCCGAGCACTGCCGCGCCGTCGCGCTCGAAGAGCCGCAGCGATGCCACCAGCTGATCGGCGTCGTAACGTCCGCTGACCACGCCCGTGAAATACGCATCGCGCAGCAGATAATCCATCCGGTCCGCGTCGAGGTTTGGTCCGCTCACGAGCTCGCGTAACGCGGGATATCGCGCTCCGGGGTCGCCGACGATCAGCGCGAGCACGTCCGCCGGGTCGACGTCGAGCGCCTCGATGCCGTCGCGCATCGACGGAAGCGCGAGGATCGCGCGCGTGCGCTCTTCGTGGCGCACGCCGAGCACGGCCTCGCAGGCATGGCTGAACGGTCCGTGGCCGACGTCGTGCAGCAGCAGCGCGGTGCGCAGCAGGCGCCGCTGATATCCTTGCTCCGCCGCTCCGGCGTCGCCCGCATGGCGAATGATCCCGTCGTAGGCGCGGGTGCCCATGGCGAGCGCCCCCAGCGCATGGGTGAAGCGCGAGTGCTCCGCCGAGGGAAACGCAAAATAGGCGAGTCCGAGTTGGCGCAATCGGCGCAGCCGCTGCATGGGCGCGAGGTCGAGCAGGCGGGCCTCGCCCGGCTCGAGCTCGATGAAGTGGTGGACCGGGTCGAAGATGCGCTTCACGTTGCGGGAGTCGCTTCGGGGACCGGGATTCAGCCGCCTGGGCCGAAGATGAGGTGAAGAACGACATGCCCCGTCTCGATCAAAGCGCCATTCGCGAGATCCATACCCGGATCGATATCGCCACGTTCATCGGTCAGTACGTTTCGCTGAAAAAACGTGGGCGCGACTTGGTCGGCCTGTGCCCGTTCCACGGTGAGAAGACACCCTCGTTCCACGTTCATCCCGAAGAGGGGTACTTCAAGTGTTTCGGGTGCGGCGCCGGTGGTGACGTCATCGCCTTCGCGATGAAGCTCGAGAACCTGCCCTTCGGCGACGCGGCGCGCGTCCTCGCAAAAAAAGCCGGCATCGAGATCGAGAACGAGGATCCTCGCGCCGCGCGCGTACGCAACGAACGCGAAGCAATCTATGAAGCCAACGCGATCGCCGCGGCCTACTTCGAACGTATGCTGCGTGCTCCAGCGGGTGAAGCAGCGCGAGCCTATTGCGAGCGGCGCGGGTTCGGCGAAGCGATCGTGGAGCGGTTTCATCTTGGCTTCGCTCCGGATGGCTGGAACGGCCTAAGCGACGAGTTGCGAGCGCAGGGCGTCGATTTGGAGCTAGCGGCCAAAGCCGGCTTGGTGAAGCCGTCGCAGCGCGGCGGCTACTACGATTTCTATCGCAACCGACTCATGGTGCCGACCTATGCGACCACCGGAGAGGTCATCGCCTTCGGCGGTCGCGAGCTGGGAGCAGGCGAGCCGAAATATCTCAACACGAGCACGACGCCGGTGTACACCAAAGGCGATCACCTCTTTGCGCTCAACATCGCGCGCCGCGCGGCTCAAACCGATCGAACGCTGATCGTCGTCGAAGGGTATTTGGACTGCATCGCCTTGCATCAGGCGGGCTTCGAGGGCGCCGTTGCGGCGCTGGGAACCTCGTTCACGGAGCGGCAGGCGACCGAGCTTCGTAAGTACGCCGACAACATTTATTTGTGCTTCGACGCGGACGCGGCCGGCAGCAGCGCTGCAACCAAAGCGGTGGATATTGCGTCTAAGGTGATCGAGCACACCGGATCCAGCGTCCGGATCGTGGCGCTTCCCGAAGGCGACGATCCCGACAGTTTCGTGCGAAAACACGGAGCGGCGGGCTTCCGGGAGCTGCTGGACCAAGCCAAACCCTCGATCGAGTTCAAGCTCGATCCGCAGATCGACCGCCTTCGCTCGGGATTCGAATCCCCGGCGGCGATCGCGCGCAGCGCCGAGGCTTTGATCCGTGAATTAACCCCGCGTGAGGAATGGGACCGCTGGCGCGTCTATGTGGCCGGCCGATTGAAGGTGAACGTCGACGATCTTCGAAATAGCCGCTTCCTCGCCAACGGCGCCAACTTTTCACCACGTTCTGACGGAGCGCGCGCGGCGGGGAGTCGTCACGCTCCGGTCAACCGAACGTTTGGCGCACTCGAACCGCTCTCGTTCGAGCGTGACGTGCTGGGAATCGCCGTTGAAGATCCCGCGCTCGTGCTCGAATATGCAAGCCGGATCGGGCCGCACCGCTTTCGCAACGAGGTGTACCGGCGCGCTTACCGGCTTCTGCTCGATCACTCGGGCGAAATGCGGACCGCTGCGGACGCGCTCGCCGCGTGTGCGGACGACGACGAGGCGCGGGAGCTGTTGGCCTCTCTCGGGCAGAGGGACCGCAGTTCGACGGTGCGATATGGCGACTCGGACGAGCGCCGTGCGCATCTCGACCGCATCGTCGAGCGGTTGACGCATGAAGACGAGGCAGGGCGGTACGCCGAGCTGTCCAGAGCGGTCGACGAACTTTTCCAGGCCGGGAAGCCGGTCCCGAGCGAGTTACTGGCCGAATTCAACACATTAGCTTCAAAATTGAAGCGACGTTAACGATCTTAAAGAAGTAAACCAAAATCACAAGTCTAATCATAGGAATTCGAGAAAGGGGGTGATGTCCGAGTGCCACGCAAGAAATCAGCGGCCGCGGTTGCCGAAGCGCAACCGGTTCTGACGCTGGACGAACTAAAGAAGAAACTGATCGCGCGCGGAAAGCAGCGCAGTTCTTTGACGTACGAAGAAATCAATTCGGCGTTCGATGCGCTCGACGACGTCAACCCCGATGAAATCGACGGCTTGTTCGAAGAAATCACTGCCGCCGGCATTGAGATCATCGACGAGCAAAAAGAAGAAAAGCCGGAGGGTGAAGCGGCCGAGGAAGAAGCCGAAGAGCCGATACCCGACGGGCTCTCGCTCGACGATCCCGTCCGCATGTATCTCAAAGAGATCGGGCGGGTTCCGCTGCTCTCGATGGAGCAAGAGAAATCGCTCGCGATGCGCATCGAAGCCGGTGAGCTCGAGCTGCAGAAGAACGGCACTGCCGATTCGCGCCTCGTCACCGATGGCGAAGAGGCCAAGCGCCAGCTCACCGAAGCGAATCTGCGCCTGGTCGTCTCGATCGCCAAAAAGTACGTTGGTCGCGGGATGCTCTTCCTGGACTTGATTCAGGAAGGTAATCTCGGCCTGATCCGCGCGGTCGAAAAATTCGACTATCGCAAGGGCTACAAGTTTTCGACCTACGCGACCTGGTGGATCCGTCAAGCCATCACGCGCGCACTTGCCGATCAAGCTCGCACGATTCGCATCCCGGTGCATATGGTCGAGACGATCAACCGCTTGATCAAGGTCTCGCGGCAGTTGCTCCAGGAGCTCGGGCGCGAGCCGTCGGTCGAAGAGATTGCCGAAGCAATGGCGCTTACGCCCGAAAAAGTTCGCGAGGTCATGAAGATCTCGCAGGAACCGATCTCGCTCGAAACGCCGATCGGCGAAGAGGAAGACTCGCATCTCGGCGACTTCATCGAAGACCAAGAAGCGGTCGCGCCGGCCGAAGCCGCGTCCGTCATGCTGCTCAAAGAGAAGATGGCCGACGTGCTGCAAAACCTCACCGAGCGCGAGCGCAAGGTGTTGGTCCTACGCTTCGGCCTCGAAGACGGGCACCAGCGCACGCTGGAAGAAGTTGGTCAGGAATTCGGCGTGACGCGCGAGCGCATTCGCCAGATCGAGGCGAAGGCGCTCCGTAAACTCCGCCATCCGTCCCGCGGCAAAGCGCTCAAAGACTACTGGAGCAACGAGTAGCGCACACTCGTTACTCCATGGATTGGGCGTTAGCGCTCGGATGGACGTTCGGGTTCATCTCCGCGAAGGCGCCGTTCGGGTTGGGCAGCACCCACACTTCGAGATCCCAAATATTGTTGAAGAGAAAGACGTGTTTCACTTGCGAGACGTCTTTGGCTTTGCCCAGCGCGACGACCGTGGCCGCTTGCGGATTATCGGGATCGCCGCCGGCGGCTTTGAACTTCGCGACGCTGGTGGCGCCGTAGGTCTCTTTACCGTTCACGTCCAGCACCCAGTGAATGTGCGCGCCGAAGTGTCCCCAGCGTTGCGGATTGACGCCCCAGAGCTTGGGCGGATTTCCAGCCTCGTACGGCCGTGAAAAATCGGCGCCGAGCAGTTTGCCGTCGACGCTATACCACAGCTGGCTCGGGTGCTCGGGATCGCTCGACGTCCAGTGAAGATTAGCGTAGCTGATCGAGCCGGTGTTGTCTTCGTTCGTGAAACGAAAATAGCCGGCGGCTTGGGCCTGCGCGATCGTAGCGAATCGCGCGTTCAAATCATTTTGGACTCCGCTCACGAAGGCGACCTCAGCGCCTTGCGGTTTGGGCGAGAGCGTGTCGGCTGCAAGGCCCATGGACGATGAAACGGCGAGCAGCGCAACCAATGCGATGAGGTGGCGACGTACCACGTGCGGCTCCTTTGCGGGTCTAGTTGCGGGGGTGCGGTGTACCTGGAGTGATACTCGGGGCTTGAAGCGGGGCTTTGTATCCGGCCTGCGCCGTCGCCATTGGTACCGAGCGGAATGACGAGATCGGCGTCTCCGCGTCGAGCACCAACGGGGCGGGCGTTTCGATCACGACCGCGCCTCCACTCGCGATCACGATTGTGGCATCTGTGTACGCGTTGATGTGCGCTCCGGGTTCGAGAACGAAGTTACGTCCTTTGCGGAACACGTGAAAAAGCATCGTGGGAGCCCAAATATCGCCGATCGTGTTCTCAACTCCGACCGTGGCATCGTGACCGGCCGAAACGTTCACGTTCAAGTGCGACGAAGGCGCCCGCAGCGCAAGCGTCCTTCCGTCGGCTAGGGTGAGTGGGCGAAAGTATACATCGACGAAGCCGTAGATGTCGGGATTTGACGCGGGCGAGGCGTCGGCAATTTTGATTTCGATGGGGCTGCCCGCGGGCGCGATGGTGACTCCGTCGATGGTCAGCGCGTTCGCGAGATGAGCTTTCACGATTTGGCCGGCTTTTGACGACGACGACGATATCGTATCGTCGAGAATAAACGTGAGGCTCGATCCGAGCGGGAGGATGTTGGGCGCCGTCTTCGGGGTCGGAGGCGGGGTCGTCGCCGGCTGACCTTGCGGTGTCTGCAAGGGAAATGCCTCGACCGACGCCGGCGCAAGCGGGGCAACGGCGGCGAGTGCGAGACTCGCCGCGATCAAGGTTACGAAACTAGCTTGCGCGCTTCTCGCGTTCTGCTTCCTGAGCAGCCGCGGCGCGTTTGCCTTCCTCGATAAGTTGCTTGACTTTTTGGCCACCTTTTTGTCCGATTCGTTCGTAGAAGTCCGGGCCGTAGCGATCGCGCGTGGCTTCGCCACCTTTCTTCCCACCCTTCTTACCGATCTGCTCGTAGAACTCGTGACCGTGAGCCTGCTTCGTCGCAAGCCCACCTTTACGTCCGATCTGTTCGTAGAACTCGGGGCCGTACTTTTTCTTGACGGTCTGGCCGCCTTTTTGTCCTGCCTCGCGGACCGACATGCCGGTGGTCTTCTTTGGGCTTTCCGGGGTTGCCATGCTTGCTCTCTTTTCCAATGTTTGGGTTGCCGCCCAGAGGGACGGCGATCGTCGTGCATATACTAGAACGCAGGTTCGATGCTTTTGGTTGGGGGGCGGTACAAGAATTGGCGTTACGTTTGCGTTCAGCAGCTCTTATGGCGATAGCCCTGGTTGCTTTACCCGCCCTCGTGCCCTCGGCGACGACTATCCAGATCGTGCGCCTCGAATCGGAGCGATCGCTGGGAAACGGGCGGCTTGCGGCCTTGCTGGCCTCGCCGGACGGCGCCACGGCCGCTCGGGCCGCCTTGGCCATCGGGCGAACCAAGCTCCTGGCCGGCGTGCCCTTGCTCGAGCAGCACCTCAGGGACCCTCGCGACGCCGTGCGGGCGCTGAGCATCTACGGACTGGGGCTCATCGGCTTCGGGAGCGACGCGGGCGCCATCCGGCGCGTGGCTCGGATCGATCCGTCAGGCGCAGTGGAGATCGCGGCCATCGACGCCTTGGGGCGCTACAAGGAAAGCAAACACCTGCCTGCCTCGGATGAGTTACCGACGACTCTCACGCTGCTCGCCATCGTGCAATCCGCGGGGCGCTTCGGGCCCGAAGCGCGCGGACGCGCGGCCATTGCACTGGGCCTTTTTGCGGATTCTCCCGCCGGTGAGAAGATCGCGCAGGACCTTGCCACGTCGTTGAACGGCGAGCGCGACCCCGGCGTGCGCGAACGGATAATGTGGGCGATCTTCCGCGATTACGCGACGAAGGTGCCGGTCTCGTTTCTCCACGCGGAATTGAGGGATCCCGACGAGATCGTGCGGATCGAGGCCGTCCGTGCGTACGGAAAGCTCAAGGGCGCCGAACTCGTCGCGGATTTGCGGCCGCTGCTCGACGACCCGTCGTGGCGAGTGCAAGAGCAAGCCGCGGAGTCGATCCGTCTGCTGCAAGGAGGCAAGATGACCGACCACTGGACCGCAATACCTGCGTTCATTCATACGCCCGCGCCGCAGTCCGATCCGTTTGCATCGCTGCCGGCGCTTGCGCGTATCCCGCCGCCGCCCGGCGCTCCGCGCGCCGGCGATGTACCTGAATCCCCACCGCTCCTTCCGCAAACGGCACGCGAGATGCTTGGACCGGCGCACGGTCTCCATCCGCGAGTGCGCATCGTCACGACCCAAGGCAACATTTACCTCGCCCTCTATCCAGAGTGGGCGCCGCTGACGGTCACCAATTTCTTGAACCTGATGAATCGCGGCTTCCTCGACAACAACCAGTGGTTTCGCATCGTGCCGGACTTCGTCGTGCAAACAGGCGAACAGGACGCAAAGAAGGCCCCGGGTCCGGGCTACACCATTCCGGCCGAAGAGAATCCGCTCGAGCAGAACAGCTACGTCATCTCGATGGGCTTGAACTACGACGATAAGACGAGCACACCGATCCGCGATTCGGCCGGCAGCGAATACTACATCACCCTCTCGCCGCAGTACCATCTCGACAATGCGTTCACCGTGTTCGGCACCGTGACGAGCGGGTTCGACGTCCTTGGCCGGCTCACCGAATCCGACAAGGTGATCCGCGTCGAGCGCGTCAGCGACGCACCGTTGTAACTAAAAGGCTTTCTGTGAGTCGAGCAGGATCGTCACCGGTCCGTCGTTGACGAGTTCGACCTGCATGTCGGCGCCGAACTCGCCGTATTCCACGTGCAGGCCGAGCCGCTCGAGTTCGCGTCCGGTGTGCTCGTAGAGCTCGCTTGCGAGCGGTTCTTTCGCGGCGGCAATGAAGGACGGCCGCCGGCCTTTACGCGCGTCGCCGTACAGCGTAAATTGTGAGACGAGCAAGATTCCGCCGCCGGTCTCCAGCACGCTGCGGTTCATCAACCCCGCCTCGTCGGGAAAGATCCGCAGGTTCGCAATCTTTTCGGCGATCGCGCGCGCGTCGTCATCCCGGTCCGAAGCGGCTACGCCGAGCAGGACCATCAGCCCCGCACCGGTGCTTCCGGTCACTCGCTCCTCGACGCGCACGCTTGCGCGCAGCACGCGTTGCACGACCGCACGCATGACGCCTCGGGCCTACTTCGACCACATGGACGAGAGTGCGAAGAGCGCGTTTTCACGCCGCTCGACGACGCGCCGGAAGAAGTATCCGGCCCAGTGCGTTCCGTACGGAACGTAGACTCGCATGCGGAAGCCTTCGGCTACGAGCTCGCGCTGCAGCTCGGGCCGGCATCCATAGAGCATTTGGAACTCGAATCGGTCGCGTGCAATCCCTCGCTCGCGCACGTAGGTGCGCAGATCGTCGATCAGCTCGCGGTCGTGCGTGGCAAGTGCCGGATAATTTCCGCGTTCGAGCAGTTCCTTTGCGAGCGTCAGATACTGCGCCCGGATCGAGGGCATGTCTTTGATCGCCAGCTCCGCGGGTTCGTTGTACGCGCCCTTGCACAGACGCACGCGCGCCCCGAGCTGGATCGCGGCGGCGACGTCGGCCGGCGTGCGCTTGAGGTAGGCTTGCAGCACGATGCCGACATTCTTATCATCGGCGTAGGCTCGGTCGAAGAGATCGAGCGTTGCCTGCGTAACCGGCGTGCCTTCCATGTCGATGCGCACGAACGGGTCGGGGTTACGCTGTGCGAAATGCAAGATCGCGCGCAGGTTCTCGAGCGCGACGTCCGGGTCGATCAGCAGGCCCATGGCGGTCATCTTGACCGAGACGTTGCTCAGCACGCCGCTTTCGCGGATCCGGTCGAGCACGGCGATGTAGGCCTCGCGGGTCGCTGCCGCCGCGTCGGGCTCGAGTACGTCCTCACCCAGGTAGTCCAGCGTCGCGGTCATGCCCGCGGCGTTGAGGACGCGAACGGCGGCGATCGCCGATTCGATCGTTTCGCCCGCGACGAACCGTTTGGCGAGGAAGAAGAAGTTTTTCTGGAAGCCGGAGTCCGGCGCGAGGAGTCGATCGATGATGGCCATGCCGCGCCTATTCGCTTCCCGCAGGGCCGCTCCGCCGCAGGAAAAGGTCTCCGCGGCCCGGATCCTTATCGAAAGTTTACCGAACCCTCACAGGGGCGTCCTAGGCGTGGAAGTAGCGTACCCGAATGGCTGAGGAGATGACTCAGCGGAACTGGCGAGTGCTGATCGCGGATGACGATCCGGCGATCTGCACGCTGGTCGACACGGTCCTGCGCAAGGGACCGTACGAGATGGTTATGTGCAACGATGCCGAGAGCGCGCTCGTGGCCGTCGATCGGCAGGGCCCGTTCGACATCATCATTTGCGACTTCATGCTGCCCGGAATCTCGGGGATCGATCTGGTCGAACGCCTTCGCTCCAAAGAGGGCACGCGCGGCGTGCCGATCTTGATGATATCCGGCCACACCAACTACGCAATGGACGGCCGCGCGAAGAACGCCGGCGCCAACCTCTTTCTGAACAAGCCCTTCACGATCTCGCAGTTGCGTTCGGCCGTCACCCACTTGCTGTCCAAGCGCGACTCGCTCTCCAGCGCTCAGCTCTTCTGATCAAGATCCTCTTCATCGCGGTCTCGCTCGCGCTGGACGTGTTTGCCGTGAGCGTGGGCCTTGGCATGCGCGGCGTTACGCCGCAAGAACGGCTGCGGATCGCGATCGCGTTTCCGTGCGCTGAGATCCTCATGAATTGCCTGGGCGCGGCGCTGGGCGCGCTCACCGGTCGCCTTATCGGCGATGCCGCGGGTTATGTCGGCTTTGCGGCACTGATCGCCGTGGGCTGCTACATGATCCTCGAAGCGCGAAGCGCTATGGCCGAGCGGCGGCCGGCTAAGGTGCCGAGCGGCTGGGGGCTGCTGGTGGCATCGCTTGCGATCAGCCTCGATTCCCTCGGCATCGGCTTTTCGATCCTCTTCGTCGGCGTGCCGGTTGCGGCGAGCCTGATCGTGATCGGAATCGTATCCGTCATCGCGACGCTGCTAGGTTTACGTCTCGGGCGCATACTCGGCTCGCGGGTGGAAGATCTCTCCGAGATGCTCGCCGGCGTTTTGCTCGCGTTTACCGGCGTCGCGTTCATCGCGCTCAAGGTTTTACACGCCGGCTAGGAAAAGGCGCGGCTATGCGTGTGAACGCCGGCGAGTCGATCCTCGAGCTTTGGAACGCAAGCCGCGCGCCATCGCTCTTCGTGGTCGGGACGGGGAAGAACGTCGGCAAAACGGTCGCGCTGCGGGCGGTGTATCGCGCGTGCGTCCAAGCCGGACTCGCGTGCGGCCTGACCTCGATCGGGCGCGACGGCGAGGCCTTCGACATCGCAGACTCCATTGCAAAGCCGCGGCTCTGGCTTGAGCGCGACAGTGTCGTCGCAACGGCGCGCGACGTGCTGCCGCGTTCACCCGCGAGCGAACTGCTGGCCCTTACCTCGCATCGTACGGCTGCGGGTCCGCTGGTGTATGCGCGCGTTCGTAGCGGCGCCTACTACGAACTGACTGGTCCACCAATAGCCTCGGCCGTACGCACGGTCGTCCGCGATCTGCTCGAGTTCGTGCCGCGCGTGGTCGTAGACGGCGCGATCGACCGTCTTGCGGCACTCGCCGGAGGCGACGACGCGATCGTCGTTGCGTGCGGCGCCGCCGCCGCGCCGACGCCGGGCGAAGCCGTCGACGCCGTGCGCGCGCTCGTGATGCGCTTGCGCACGCCGCAATTCAATGGTGTCGGCGAGTCGCGTCCGATCGAAGGCGCGTTAACGCCGGCGATCGCGGCGGCCCTGATCCGCGAGCATGAGTCTCGCGCGATCGTCGTGCGCGACCCGACGCAAATTGCGCTCGCGGGAAAAGCGGCGCTGCATGCGTTCGAGTCGCTCACGATTCGTTGCGAACGGCCGCTGAACGTCATTGCCGTTACGGTTGCCTCGGCCGGGCGCGAGCGCGCGTTCGAACCGCGCGAGTTCGGCCGCTGCGTCGCAAGGGCCACCGGCCTGCCCACCTTCGACGTCTATGCGGCGGAGCGCGCCGCGTGAAGGCGGGGTCGCTGCTCGACGCGGCGAGTGCGCAGGCCATCGGTTTCGATTGGCTGCGCGATGCGCTTACGCCCGCGGGTCCGTACGGAAAAGAACGCTTCGAGGGGCTCGAGCCGTTCGTACCAGGAGAAGAGACCGCGGCGGGTGCTCGCGCCGAACGGATCGTGCGGATCGCCGATGCGCTTGACGAAGCGAAGCTTGACGCCGCGCGGGAAGTCTCGCGCAATGTTCCCGACGCGGGAGCGGCGGTCGCGCGCGCCTCGATGGGCGACGCGTTGGACGATGCGAATTTGCTCGAACTCCAGCGCTTCTTCGATGCGTGCGCGTTGCTCGATGCGCTTACCGCGAGCTGCGACGAATTGCCGCGCTGCGCGAGCGCATCCGTCCGGGCGTGCGCCGCGGTGCTCGAACGCGGTCGCGCCGGCCGGTTCGGATTTTACCTCGAGGACGCGTTCGACGCCTCGCTCGCGGCGGCGCGAGCCGCATTCGAAAAAGCGCAGGCCGAATACGAAGCTGCGCGGGGGCGCGGGGCAGCGGCAGCCGCCACGGCACTCGATCGCGAGATCTCGCTGCCCGAATTCATCGTGATGCGGGCGGACTTGCATGGCCCACTGCCCTCGGGTGTCCGGGTGGTGCGCGAGGCGCCGACCTATCTGCTCTGCGAGCTCGACGCGGACGAAGGCGTCCTTGCGGCGCTGCGAAGGCGAGATGAGGCGGCTGCTGAGGTCGCCCGCGCCGAAGAACACGTTCGCGAACATCTCTCGGCGACGATTCGCACGCACGCGGCTGCGCTGGGCGACGCGATGCAGGCTTTCGGCGAGTGTGACGTGCTCGTGGCGGCAGCGCGTTTCGCGCGCCAACATGCATGCAGGGCTCAAAGGATCGAGGGGCAAGGCCCGCTCGCTTTCGAAAGCGGCCGTTTTCTTCCGTTAGCGCACAAGCTCTCGGCGCAAGGCCGGGCGTTCACGCCGATTAGCCTGCAGCTCGACGGCGTCGCGGTGATAACCGGGCCTAACATGGGCGGAAAGAGCGTGTGCTTGCGAACGTGCGGCTTCATCGCGTTGTGCGCGGCTTTTGGTCTGCCCGTGCCGGCCCAGGAAGCGCAGACGCCCCTGTTCGCCGAGATCGCCTGGCTCGGGGTGGGCGGCGATGGCGAGGACCGTGAGGGCTCGCTGCTTTCGTCGTTCGCGCGCGAAGTCGTGCGGTTACGCGAATTGCTGCAGCGCAGCGTCATCCCGCGACTGGTTCTGCTCGATGAATTCGCGCGAACGACAACCCCTCGCGAGGGCAAGGCGCTGCTCGTGGCGGTCGTCGATCGTTTGCGCAGCATGCGCGCGCTTGCGCTCGCAGCGACGCATTTGGGCGGGGTGGCCGAAGCGGCAGGCACTCGGCACTACGCCGTACGCGGCCTGCGTGGCATTCCCCACGTGCCCGCAACCGACGATCTCGCGCAGGCCCTTGAAACGCTCGGCGCGTCGATGGATTATACGTTGGAAGAGGTCACGAGCGAGCAGCCGCGGGGAGCCGATGCGATCGCGCTGGCAGCCTTGCTCGGCATCGATCAGCGCGTGATCGAGGCTGCATATCGAGCGATGGAGATGGAATGACGCACGCTCCCACCCGGCTCATCTTGGCGCTCCGCGTACTGTTCGACGCGGTCGCGATCGTCGCGTTGCTCGCGACGTTCGTCTTTGCACTGCAGCGCGGTTGGCACTGGGCCGACTGGCGGATACCGGTGTACCTCTTGGCGATTTATCTGTTTTCTTGGACGCTCGAACGGTTCCCGGAACGAGGCTGGGTGCATCTCTCGCTGGTCGCTCTCCGGGTGGCGATCGTGCTATTCGCGTGCTGGGCGGAGTTCCATCTGCCGCGCTGAAGTGTGAGCGCATGCAGCCGTTGATCATCACTTGCGCGCCCGTCGGCGCCGAAGTCACGCTGGATCAAACGCCCCACCTCCCGCATACGCCGGCCAAACTCGGCGAGACCGCGCGCGCGATTCGGGAAGCCGGCGCGTCGATCATTCACGTGCACTGCCGCAACGACGACGGTACGAATACGCATGAGCTCGGGCGCTTCAAACAAGCCTACGACGCGATTCGCGGTGCGAGCGACTTGATCGTGCAGTTCTCAACCGGCGGCGCGATCGGTATGACGCCTGAAGAGCGCGCGAGCGTGCTGCAGCTTCGTCCCGAGATGGCGACGCTGACCTGCGGCACGGTGAACTTCGGCGACGACGTCTTCGAGAATAGCTTTCCGATCATGCGCGGAATTTTGGCGAAGATGCGACTGCACGGAGTGCGGCCCGAGCTCGAGATTTTCGACAAAGGGCATTTGGCCAATGCGCGGCGGCTCGCGAGCGAGGGTCTATTGACGTTTCCGCAGCACGTCGACTTCGTGCTCGGCGTACCCGGCGCGCTCGAGGCGACGGTGCAGAACCTCTGCGACCTGGTCGACGATCTGCCCGCCGGGTGCACCTGGTCGGTTGCCGGCATCGGCCGCGCGCAGACGGCCATGGCGCTTGCGGCAATAGCAATGGGCGGCCACGTGCGCGTCGGGCTGGAGGACAACCTCTATTATGGCAAAGGGCACCTCGCGCGAAATGAGGAGCTGGTCGCGCGCGTGGCGCGCATCGCACAGGAAGCGGGACGGCCGGTCGCTCGCCCCGACGAAGCCCGCGAGATACTAGGGTTACAGAAGTTAGCCGCAGCTTAACCAGAGGTGAAGGTGTCGGCGGCCAAGGCTCTTAACTAGCGGCCGTTCGTGTTTACCTATGTCGTGCGGCGGACGCTGGCAGCGATTCCGCTCTTGCTGCTGATCTCGATCATCCTGTTCGTGATCCTCAACAATGCGCCGGGCGGGCCGCTTGCGCCCTACCTGCAGAATCCGCACATCACCCCCGCCGATATCGTTCGCCTCAAACACAACCTGGGGCTCGACAAGCCGATCTGGTTCCGGTACTTCGTCTGGCTCGGGACCATGCTGCACGGCGACTTCGGCTATTCGACCAGCAACTCGGAACCCGTGCTGCAGGCGATTTTGGAACGCCTTCCCGCGACGCTCGAACTGATGGGCGTCGCCTTCGTCGTATCGCTCGGCATCGGACTTGCCGCCGGCATCTTCTCCGCGGTGCGTCCCTACTCGTTCGCCGACTACTTCATTACAACGCTGGCGTTCTTCGGGCAATCGATGCCGGTCTTTTGGTTTGCGCTGATGCTGCAACTGCTCTTCTCGGTGCACGGCATTCCGCTGCCCGGCGGCTACGAGATCGTCTTGCCTTCGGCCGGGATCAGCACGACGGACACGTTTAATCTCGGGGATCGGATCGAGCACCTGATCATGCCGGTGATCGTGCTCTCGCTTCTCAATCTGGCGCTCTATAGCCGCTTCATGCGCTCGTCACTGCTCGAGGTCACGAAGACCGATTACATGCGCACCGCCGCGGCCAAGGGCCTGAGCGGCGCGGCGATTCTCTTCAAGCATGGACTGAAGAACGCGCTGATTCCGGTGGTGACGATCGTCGCGGTCTCGTTTCCCTCGGTACTCGGCGGCGCGATCGTGACCGAGACGATCTTCGCATGGCCGGGCGCGGGGCGCATGTTTTATTCCGCGCTTCTGCAGAGCGACATCGCCCTGATGATGGGCTACCTGCTGATTCTAGCGTTCGCCGTCGTCTTCGCGAATTTGCTCGCCGATGTGCTCTATGCGTGGCTCGATCCGCGCGTGAAATACGACTGATGGCTGCGATCATTCCGAGCGCGCAACCGTTCGAAGAAGAAGACACGACCGTCTATTCCAAAGTCACGTTTTGGACGCGCCTTCGCCGCCATAAGCTCGCCGTTGCGGGCATCGTCGTCCTCGCGCTCATCGCTCTGTGCGCGATCCTCGCGCCGTTGCTTGCCCCGTTCGACCCGAACGCCATCGACAACGTGCACTGGCAAGGAACGCCGCTGCCGCCGTGCTTCCAAGATGCGGTCCTGTGCGGCGGACATCCGCTCGGGACCGATGCGGTGGGACGCGATTTGCTCTCGCGCTTGCTCTTCGGAGCGCGAATTTCGCTGCAGATCGGCATCTTCACGGTGCTCTTCGAGGTGATCATCGGCGTCATCGTCGGCTCGCTTGCCGGTTACTACGGCGGCTGGGTCGATTGGGTGATGATGCGCATCACCGACGTGTTCTTGTCAATTCCCCTTTTGCCGTTGCTCCTGGTTTTGACCGCGATCGTCGCGGCCAGCTCGAACAAGGCGGCGCTGAGCTTCTGGGTGATCGTGCTGATCATCGGCGCCCTTTCGTGGCCCACGGTCGCGCGTCTGGTGCGTGCCTCGTTCCTCGTGCTGCGGGAGCGAGAGTTCGCCGAGGCCGCCAAGGCGGTCGGCAACAGCGACCTGCGGATTATCTTCCGGCACCTTTTGCCCAACGCCGTCGCGCCGATCGTGGTTCAGGCCACCCTGGACGTGGCCAACATCATCGTCCTGGAATCGACCCTCTCGTACCTAGGCTTCGGGATCCAGCCGCCGACGGCGTCCTGGGGCAACATGCTCTCGGACGCTCAGGCCAACCTCCAGATCGCCTGGTGGGCGGCGGTCTTCCCGGGCCTGTGTATCCTCTTTACGGTCCTCTCGATCAACTACATCGGCGACGGGCTGCGCGATGCACTTGACCCGAACATGAAGTAGGCTATAGACTAGCCCAGTTGTCCTCATGGACGACCCGAGAACACCCTCTGCGCGCAAGTGGCGGAATTGGTAGACGCACTAGCTTGAGGGGCTAGCGGGGGCAACCTCGTGCTGGTTCGAGTCCAGTCTTGCGCACCAAAACAAAAACGCCCCATTGGGGCGTTTTTGTTTTGGTGCGGAGGACTGCGGACCGAACCGCGAAGCGAGTTCGAGTGCCCGCACGATGCGGGCGGGATTTCGAGCGTAGGATGCGCGACCCGCATAGCGGCGGAATCCATCCAGTCTTGCGCACCAGATCGCAGACTCAACCGCGAAGCGAGCCTCTGCGCCGCTTTTCAGATGCTACTCGATGATGCGTCCCTTGATGACGCCCTCGATGTGAAGTTCGCCGCCATGTTTGGGGCGGACATTGCCTTTGATCACACCTTCGAGAAGCGTACTTCCACTGAGCTGGAGATCGCGTGTAATGACGCCGTTGATGTACGTGATGGCGC
>DATKPZ010000227.1:0-2913 GCA_035523815.1 Alphaproteobacteria bacterium | reverse complement strand
AGCGTGTAGGCGTGCGCCGTAAAGCCGTAGCGCACGTTATCGACGCCGATGTCGCGACCGGTTACGAGCGCAACGAAGTTGTCCACCAGCACCGGATCGCCGTAGTTCCAGAACGCGCTCCCGGTCACGCCGTAGGCGGCGACGGGATCGAGACCTTCGGCGTTTACGTACGCGCTGCGCAGCGGAAGGTAGAGAAAGCACACCGCCGCGCACGCGCATGCCGTCACTGCGGCGCGCCGCAAATCCCGCGCATCCGTTTCGTGGGCTCGCGCAATGACGGCGGCCAAGATCCCGGGCAGCGCACAAGCGACGACCGGATGAACCGCCACGCCAAAGCCGAGAATCGACGCCGTGAGATAGAGATCGCGAGCGCGCCCGGTCTCGTGCCAGCGCAGCAGAAAACACGTAAGCGCGGCATACGCGAGCACGACGAGCGCGTGAGCTTCCGCGCGCGTCGCGTGTTCCCACGCATCTTCGCCGAACGCGAAGAGCAGGGCGGCCGCCAGGCCCGCGAGCGGGTCGCCGCACGCATCCATCACGATTCGCCAGACGAACCAAGCGGCGAGCGCCACCGCGAGCGCGCTCAAGGCGCTCATCCGAAACGCCACCGATCCGATCGGCACGAGGTGGGTGAAGGCCCAGCCGAGCATCGTGTAAAGCGGAAAGCCCGGCGGATGCGCGATCCCAAGGATGTACGGCACGGTATCCATCTCGCCGACATCCCAATACATCACGTCCCGGTACGCACTTGCCAGATAGACGGCGAGCGGTACGGCCACCGCGCCCAGCGACGTAGCGCGCAGGATGAGAGTTCCGCGCATCGATCCGTATTTAGATCGGTGGAAGCGTGGCGTGAGGGAGCGGCTTGGGTGGAACGAAGGTCGACGCCGGAAGCGCCGGCGGAAAGCGGTAGTCGCCCCACGCAATGCGCTCGCGCGCGGGTTTGCCGCCGACGCTTGCTTCAACCGTTACGTAAAGCGGCACCCAATACTTGTCGGACTTGCCGTAGACGAGAGCGCCGTGTCCGTGGGCCGCACCCGACGCCGTCGTAAAGTCGATCTCGCGCGGAAGGTACGAATCGCCGTCGATGACCAGACTGGTTACCACAAAGCCGCTCATCGCATCGAGCGGCGTGAGATCGTAGCGATAGTCGAGATGCGCACCGTCCAGCACCGTCCGCACGAACAGCATCGAGTACATGCTGCTCCGGGGTGCGAGCCGCGCGATCGCATAGCGGTCCTCTCGCCGCGCGAAATTTACGATCTTCGGCTTGATCGGTATGCCGTCGACCGAAATCGTCTCGTCGCGAACCTGAAGACCGCTGCGATAGATGACGTGGCGCTGCTCGATGTCGGTCGTCCCGAGCTGTGAGACGCTGTAACTGAAAATCATCGCCTTCGGACTTTGCAAGTCGGTCATTTCGAGCGCGTAGCGCGCCAGCACCAACTGCGAATCGAGGGTCGCCGGCGCGACGCCAAGCAGCATCAGCCCGGCAAGCAACGCGATCAGGGCGCGTTTCACGCGCGCTTACGAGCTCAGCACGGCGTCACGAATGGCTCGCACCGCGGCCTCCGCGCCGGCGGTATTCTTCCCGCCGCCTTGTGCCTGCGTCGCGGCCCCGCCGCCTTTGCCGCCGACCAGCGGCGCCGCCAACTTGACGAGATTGCCGGCGTGCACGCCGCCCTTCACGAGGTCGTCACTCGCCGAGACGAGCAAGCTCACCGCGCCGTCGTCGACGCCGGCGAGAGCGATGACGCCGCTGGGAAGACGGCTGCGCAGTGCGCTCGAGAGGTGCCGGATCGCCTCCGCGTTTGCCTCGTGCACGACCGCTCCGACGAAGGTGCGTTCGCCCTTGCGCTCCGCGCCTTCGAGATAGCTCTGCGCTTCAAATGCCGCCATGCGCGCCTTCATTTGTCCGACCGCCGTCTGCAGGTCGCGCATTTCGCGCTGCAGTTTGCTCACGCGATCGCCGAGCTCTTCGGGCGTGGTCGACAACGACGTGGCAAGCTCGCCGACGAGCTCTTGTTGGTTCACCACGAAACGCTCCGAAGATTGCGATACGCAGCTCTCGATACGGCGAATACCACTGCCGATCGAAGACTCGCTCAAGATCAGGAACAGTCCCAGTTCGCCGGTGGAATGGGCGTGCGTTCCGCCGCAGAACTCGACCGAGGGACCGGCCTGCAGCACGCGCACCGTCTCGCCGTACTTCTCGCCGAACATCCAAATAGCGCCGCTCTGCTTGGCTTCATCGATTGGAAGTTCGCGCGTGATTACCGGCGAATCATCGCGAATCATCTCGTTGACGCGTGCCGCGACCGCGCGCCGCTGTTCGGGGCTAAGCGCACCGGCCGGATTACGAAAATCGAAACGCATGCGATCGATGCCGACCCATGAACCCGCCTGCGTGACCTCATCGCCGAGGACGTCCTTGAGGGCGCGCTGCAGCAAATGCGCCGAGGTATGATGCCGCCGGATCTCGCGCCGCCACCAGTCGTACACCGAACCGTGCGCACGGGCGCCCACCACGAACTCGCCGCTCTTCACGACGCCGTGATGCGCGATCGCCTCACCCATGTATTGCGTATCGTCCACATCGAAAACCGAACCGTCTTCGAGGGTGAAGCGGCCGCGGTCGCCGATCTGCCCGCCGCGCTCGGCGTAAAACGGCGTGCGATCGAGGATGAGAATGCCATGATCGCCGGCCTGTAACGTATCGACCGGGCGATCGCCAAGGAGCATCGCGACGATCTCGCCATCCGCCTCGAGTCCGCCGTAACCGGTGAACACCGAACGTACTGCCGGAAGTTCGGCCAGCGACACGACTGCGCGCTTCGACTTCGCGTCGCGTCGCGCGCGTTCGCGCTGCTCGCGCATCTCCGTTTCGAACTCGACGGTGTCGACCGCGACGCC
>DATKPZ010000226.1:0-14630 GCA_035523815.1 Alphaproteobacteria bacterium | reverse complement strand
GCACATCGTGTCCGATCTCGTCGGGGAGCTTCGGCCGCAGTGTGACGGCCTGGACCTCTTTCGCGCCGGATTCCCGGCCGGCACGGTGACCGGAACGCCGAAGGTCCGCGCGATGCAGCTCATCGACGAACTCGAGCCGGTCACGCGCGGCTTCTACGCGGGCAGCGTCGGACGCTGGTCGTACGGCGGCGACTTCGACTCGTGCATCACCTTGCGCAGCATGCACGTGCAACATGGTACGGTGTACTGGCAAGCCTCGGCCGGAATCGTGGCCGACAGCGATGCCGAATTCGAGTATGATGAGGTCCTGCACAAGACGCGCATCGCCCGCGAGATGCTCGGAGTGACGCAATGACCGCGCCCGTTCTCTTCATCGATAACTACGACAGCTTCACCTACAACGTGGTGCATCTGCTTGCCGCGCAGGGCGCGCCGCCGGACGTAATCCTCAACGACGACGAGCGGCTCGTGCCCGGGTTGCTCGAGCGCTATCGGCTGCTCGTGATCGGACCGGGTCCGGGCAATCCTTCGGAACAGCCGCGGATGATGGCCGTGCTGCGCAGCGCGATCGACCGCGGCATGCCGGTCTTCGGCGTGTGCCTCGGACTCCAGGCGATCGGCGAGGCCCTCGGCGCGAGGGTCACCCACGCGCCCTCGCAGATGCACGGAAAGACCAGCCGGATCGAGCACGACGGAAGCGGGGTCTTCGCGGGAGTCCCTTCCCCGCTCACCGCCACTCGGTACCACTCCCTGTGCCTGGACCCGGCGAGCCTCCCCGGCTCGCTGCGGGTGACCGCTCGGAGCGCCGACGGCGTCGTCCAGGGCATCGTCCACCGCAGCCTTCCGGTGGCAGCCGTCCAGTTCCACCCCGAGTCGGTCCTGAGCGAGCACGGCGCCGAGATGCTCCGCTCGGTGCTCGGGGCCGCGGGCCTGCTGCCGGCCTAAACCCCGCCTCTCCGGGGGCCGATGAAAGAGTTGAGGGCATACCTGGCCGTGCTCTCCGTTTTGACTTTGGGCCTTAATACGAAGAAAGGAGGTGAACGAAATAAGCATTGTTTCTATCGCATCGGTGCTTCCGGCCAATCTGACACATGCGGCCACCGGCACAGCGCACGCGACGGCAAAGGGCAAAGGCGCACATTGGGCGTCGCTGTTCGGCGCCACGCTTGCATCTGCGAGTAACGCATCTTCGTCTACGCCGCTCACGACTAGCCCGTTAGCGTCAAACGCCGATCTGCTCGCGCAACTCACGTCGCTGTTGCAAAACGGAACACCGATGGCAACGATCGTCGATCAGCTCGCGCAGAGCATCGGTTCGTCGGCAGCCCAGCTGCTCGCCGGAAAGATGAGTTCGAGCGAACTGGATCGACTTCGCAACTCCATCACGCAAAAGCTCGCGAATGCACTCTCTCCACCCAGTAACGCGCCACCTGGGACCGCCGCCGAACAAGCGGCAGCCCTCGCGGCCCGATTGCAACGTGTAGTCGAGTCAATCGCGAGGGACGCGCAAAACGGAATCGGGCAGCAGAACGAACTCTCGGGAAACATCTTGGACGCCAACTCGGCGAAAGAACTCCCGGCCCAGACGCAAACCAACGGCACATCGAGCACGCTCGACGTCTCGTCGCTGGTGAGTTCCCTGCTCTCGTCGGTGATTGCGGCGCTGAACGCGCCGGCATCAACTACACCCGCGAAGCCGTCCTATTCTCCGGTTCAACTCGCAACCGCGCAGTCTCTGACTTCAGCCGCAACGCAAGCGCAACTGGGCGCACCGTCGCCGCTGGAATCCGGACTGCTCGGGCAATCAACGGCAAACGCGGTTGCCTCACAAGCACCACCCGCGCCGCAAACGTCGATCTCGATGTCGAACGCTCCCGACTTGCTCGCACGAATGCTCGTGCGCGCGGCCGGCGTCGACGCGCAGCTCAACGCAAGCGGCACACCGGCGGATGCAAGTGATGCAAGCGGCGGCGCATCGGCGCTGGCTGCTCCCGCGGGTTCCACCTCGTTGTCGCCCACGATGCTCGCCGCGCGATTCGCGGCGCTCCTCGCGGACCTCGACGGGACGGCCGTTGCGTCGAGTTCGTCTTCGGGGGATACGTCAACCAATACCGGTTCGGGACACTCGTTCGGTCAAGACCTCACGCAGCAGTCGCCCACGGGCACGACTGCGGCGAGCTTGCTCGCGGCACCAGCGGCTAACCTCACGACGCAAGTGCAGAACGCACTGCAGACGAGCAGCCACACGCCGGTCGATACGAGCGCCGTCCTCGAGCAAATGGTCAAGGGCATGACGATGCGTACGCTCGCGCAAGGGACCTCGGAGATTCGTCTGCAGTTGCAGCCGCAGAACCTGGGTCAACTGACGATGCGACTCACCGTCACCGGAAACCAAGTCAGTGCCAACGTCGTCGCGCAGAACGCCGACGTGCAAACCGCGCTCGTTGCAAACCACCAAGACCTCGCGCGCTCTCTCTCCGAAGCCGGACTGACCCTTACGGGCTTTTCGGTCGACGTGTCAGGCGGCGACGCCGGTCAAGACCAAAGCAAGGATCGCACCGCCGGTTTCGGACGGCGGTATATCGTCCACGAGTTGGGCGGTCAGCCAACGGCCGAAACCACCGAAGCATCGAATCTAGGGCCGTCTCTTTTAGGCGGTTCGAGCCTCGATCTTTTCAACTCCCTCGCGTAGGAGGAACTATGGAACCCACGACAGGCATCGGAACGACCACGGTCAATGCCGGTGCCAACAACTCAGCAACGACGACGGACAACGACCTGGGTCCGAACGCGTTTCTTCAGCTGTTGACGACGGAAATGCAGAATCAAGACCCGTCGTCACCGCAAGACGCGACCGAGTCGGTTACCCAGCTTGCCCAGATGTCGGAACTGCAGTACCAGCAACAGCTCACCAGCGACTTCGCGTCGTTTCAGAGCAACTTCAGCGTGCTGCAGGCCGCATCGCTGATCGGCAAGGCTGCGACCGTCAACACCGGCACGAGCGGCTCGAGTTCGAATAGCTCGACCGTCACCGGCATCATCTCGTCCATCGACGTGGAGAACGGCACGCCGTACTTCACGATGACCAACTCCTCCGGTACCACGATGACCGACAGTAGCGGCAATCCGCTGCTGTTCTCGACCAGTCAAATCGTCGGCATCGGAAGCGCGTCATCGATAACCGGGACGTAGCAACGTGGATTCGAACGACATCAGGGCGGTCCAACAGCCGGGAATCCTTCCCGGCCCGGCGGCGCGTCCGGTCGGTCAACCCGTCGAGATTCCGCCGACCTCGTCGCCGAGCTTCCGTTCGGTCTTCGAGAACGTCACGCAGCAACCACCCTCGACGGGAACGTCGTCGGGTGAACCGCTCAAATTCTCGGCCCATGCCATGCAGCGTCTGCAATCGCGCAACATCAGCCTCACGTCCGACGACGTGACTAAGATGAACGCGATGGCCGACAAAGCCGCGGCGAAGGGAGCGAAAAACTCGCTTTTCATCGTGCGCGACGTTGCCATGGTCGTGAGCATCAAGAACCGTACGGTCATCACCGCGGTCGATTCCGATTCGATGAAAGAAAACGTCTTCACCAACATCGACTCGGCCGCAATCATCTAAAAACACTCTACCGGGGCGGACCGCTTGCGGAGCTCCGGCCGCGATGTGGATCAACAGAAGCATCGCGGATCCGTCATAGAGGTCAAGAATGGCTTTCGATTCTCTCTACACGGGGATCTCCGGCCTGGATGCATACCAGAGCTGGATCGACATGATCTCCAATAACATCGCGAATACCGCGACCACGGGCTTTAAAGCCCAACGCATGACCTTCGCCGATCAGTTCTATCAGCAGATCGGGTCGCCGTCGGGTCCGACGCAAACCAGCGGTGGTGTCAACCCGATCGACAACGGGCTCGGCGTCAAGGTCAACACGGTCGACACCGAGTTTGGCCAAGGCGGCCTGGAAACGACCGGCATCAACACCGATCTCGCCATGAACGGCGACGGGTTCTTCATTCTCAATAACGCGAATGGGACCGGCTCACCGACCTACACGCGCGACGGCGCCTTCTCGCTCAACTCGAACGGGCTCTTCTACGACCCCGCGTCGGGGCTCGCGGTGATGGGCTACATGGCCAACAACGCGGGCGTCGTGACGCCGACCGGCACGCCGGGCGCGATCACGATTCCGGTCGGCTTGCAAGAGCAGGCAACGGCCACGGGCTCGGGCGTCAAAACCGGCCCGTCGATCAACGACCAGGTCTTCGACGTCGCACTCGGCGGCAATCTGGATCAAACCAACTGGTCGCAGGCCTTCGAACAAGCGGTGGGCGCATCGGCCAATCCGGGCGCGGCCGTAACCGTCTCGACAACGTTCTACGATTCGCTCGGCGGCGCGCACGAGGCGACGCTGACCTACACGCCGGTCGCACCGAACGCGGTTGCCGCCACGATCACCAACGTGACGAACGCCGCCCTGATCACCGGCAACCTGATCAACGGTCAGACCATCAACGCCGCCGACAACTTCGCCGGCACGATCACCGTCACGGTCAACGGGACGGGAACCGGGGCGACCGTGACCGATGGTCAGGGGAATACGCAAACGGCGACCGCTGGGGAAGCGATCACCATGGACGGTGTGAGCTTCACGGTCGGTACCTATACCGTCGGCGACGCCGGCGCAACCGGAACGATCACCAACACAGCGGCTGCCAGCGGCCTCCCGACGAGCGTTACCAACTCGTCGGGCGTTGCGGAAACGCCGTCCACCGAGTGGCAGGTCAGCGTCAGCTTCGCCGACGGAACCCAGTTCCAAACCCTCGCCACACCTGCGACAGTGGGCGCGGGCGGCGCGGTCACGGCTGGAACGACCGGCACCAGCGACACGGGGACGCTCGGCTACGTCTACTTCGATCAGAACGGGCAGTTCATCAACTCGTCCTCGATCGGATCGGTCGCGGCGGGCCAATCGATCGGCGCGAACGCGGCGGGCTACTTCCACGATGCCGGCGCCGCGGCGTCCCTCGCCGACGGCAACCAGTTGAACGTCACGACGTGGGGTCCAGGGGCGGGCAACGCCGCACAGGCACCCACGCAGACCGCGACGCCGGGGGCAATCGCACTCGGCTTCTATGACAACACCAGCCTGAACAGTTCGTCCTCGGGTACGGTGGTCAGCCAAAACGGCTATGCGGCCGGAACCCTGTCGAACATCACCGTCGGCGAAGACGGCACCGTGACCGGATCGTTCACCAACGGTCAGCAGAAGACACTGGCCCAGCTCGCGGTCGCGACCTTCCAAAACGAGGATGGTCTCGAGCGCATCGGCGGCAACCAGTTCACCCAAACCGCTGCTTCCGGGCTGGCTCAGGTCGGAACGGCCAACAGCGGGCGCTTCGGTTCGATCGTCGCGGGCTCTCTGGAAGAGTCCAACGTGAACCTAGCCAACGAGTTCACCAACCTCATCGTCGCCCAGCGCGCCTTTGAAGCGAACTCACGCGGCATCCAGACGGCTGACCAAAACCTGATCACCGTCACGCACATCCAAGCGAGCGAAAACTAGTAGGTACCCCGGGGGCGGCGGGAACGCCGCCCCCTCTCACATACCTTGAAATCAGTATGATTGCATTGATTCGGCTCAATGGCCACCCGGTGATGATCAACAGTGACCTGATCGAGCAAATCGAGGAAACGCCCGATACGGTCGTGACGCTGACCTCCGGGAATCGGCTCGTCGTCCGCGACCGCATGCTGGAGATCCAGCAGAAGATCATCGACTTTAAAAGGCGAATTTACGGACCTGGCTAGACGGTTCCATTGACCTACGGCCAAGCGCGCATCCTGCGCTTGGAACCTTCAGCCGCATCGTGCGGCTGCGGGCACCGGGGACTTGTCAATACGTGGCCTTGATATTGGGCTTGGCCTAGCCGATACCCGGTAGAGGCGCTACCCCACCCTGCGGAGAGCGGAACCTTGGATTTAGCAACTGTCATCGGCCTGATCTTAGGCTTTGGAGCCATCTTTCTCGCCGGCTGGGTCGGAGGAACCGACCCCCACATCATCTTCGGGCGGTGGGAAGCGTTCATGCTCATCATCGTCGGGACGCTGGGCGCCACGCTGACCTCGTTCCCTATGCGCACCTTTTTGCGCGGGTTCTTCGGGGGCTTCAAGACGGCGTTCGTCACGGTCGACTACCACGAGCGCGACGTCATCTCAACCCTGGTCTCGTTCGCCGAAAAGGCTCGTCGCGAGGGCTTGCTGGCCCTCGAAAATGAGGCTGCCGCGCTCGACGACGACTTCATGCGCAAGGGCATTCAGCTCGTCATCGACGGCCGGGACACCGAGATCATTCGCAAGGTGCTCGAGACGGAAGTGAGCAGCACGCAAGAGCACGGGGCCAAATCCGAACAGGTCTTCATGAATTTGGGCGGCTACTCGCCGACCCTGGGCATCATCGGGACGGTCCTCGGGCTGATCGGCATGCTCAAAGGCCTCTCCGAGATGAGCAACAGCACCAACGTCGCGGGCACGATCGGCGTCGCAACGGCGCAGGCGTTCGTCGCGACGTTCTTCGGCATCATGTTCGCCAATTTGCTATGGCTTCCGATCGCGACCAAGATCAAGGAGCGCAACGGTCAACTGCTGCTGATGCGCGAGATCATGATCGAAGGCATTCTGGCGATTCAGGCCGGCGATAATCCGCGGCTCCTCGAGGAAAAGCTGCTGGCGTTCATCGATCCGAGCGACCGAGAGAGCGACGTCGAAGAGGGCGGAGCGATCGCGGGCGAAGCCGGCTACTCCGCGTCGTCGGCGTAATGAGAGCTCGCGCGTAACCGCTGATGGCACAACCGATCAAGAGCGCGGCCCGCGCGGCCGAATCGAATCGCCCGCGCAAAAAGTCCGAGGAAAAACTCGAGACTGCGGGCATGATGCGATGGCTGCTGACCTACGCCGATATGATCACGCTCATGTTGGCGCTGTTCATCATCCTCTTCGCGATGTCGACGATCAGCCGCGTCAAGGTTCAGACGTTCGCCAAGTCGGTTTCGGCCGGCTTCAACAACGTGTGGACCGTCAATCAGCCGCCCAACGGCGGCGCCAACGGCGAACAATCGTTCCAGGCGAGCTCGAGCATCCCCGCGATTCAGAAGGAGCTCGAGAAGTACGTCAAAGCCAATCATCTCGAGCAGCAAGTGCAAGTGCATGCCGAGGCGCGAGGACTCGTCGTGACGCTGCTCTCGGATAAGTCGTTCTACGACAGCGGCAGCGCGCAGATCCGCCCGGAAACGCTCAAGATCCTCGACGGGATTGCTCCCCTCCTCAAACGTAACGGAAGCGCGATTGCGGTCGAGGGTTACACCGACAACGTGCCGATCTCGACGTACCAGTATCCGACGAACTGGGAGCTTTCGGCGGCTCGCGCGGTCGGCGTCGCGCGTCACCTCGTCGAAGACGACGGGGTCGCGCCGAACCGCATCAGTGCGACGGGATACGGCGAGTTCCGGCCGCGAAACAATAATGCTACGGAAGACCAGAGGCAACAGAATCGCCGAGTCGACATCGTGCTCTTGAGCGGCAACGCCGCTCCGGGCGCTAGCGAGAAAGGGCCGTAAGCGGAAACGCATGTCAAGTCTTTCACAAGAAGAGATTGATGCCCTCATCAATCAACTCTCCGGCGAAGGCGCGCCGGAGAAGGAAGCGATAGACGGACGCAGGGTCAAGTCGTTCGATTTCCGATTCAACAAGCGGCTCGATAAGTTCACGAACAACCAATTGCAGACGCTGCGAACGCTGCACGAGAACTTCACCCGCCTGCTCAATAACTCGCTTTCCGTGTATCTGCGCACGCGCGTCGAAGCGACCATCGTTTCGATCGAGCAGATCAGTTACGGCGACTTTATCGCCTCGATCGGCATTCCGTCGATCCTGGGCATCTTTTCCATGGATCCGCTCCCGGGCAGCGGCATCGTGCAAGTCGACCTCAACCTCGTCTTCTCGATCATCGACCGCTTGCTCGGCGGCCCGGGTTGGTTCCCAAACAAGCTGCGCGATCTCACCGACATCGAGCGTACCTTGATGCAGCGCTTCATGGCGCGCATGCTCAACAGCTATCGCGAGTCGTGGAATTACCTGCTCACGCTCTCGCTCAAGATCGAAGCGCTCGATTCAAACCCTCAGTTCATTCCGCGTATCATCCCGCTCGACCAGATCGTCGCCTATATCTCGATGGAGTTGAAGATCGGCGATATGGCGGGGGTGATGAACTTCTGCCTTCCTTATCTCGTGCTGCAGTCGATTGGACAGCAGCTCACCGAATTCCAGTGGTCGCCCACCGTTATGGCCGGGCGCGGGATGACCGAGGAAGACATCGCGCAGTTGACGCGAAACGTCGAGCGCGCGTCGGTGGAGCTTGAGGTGGAACTGGGACAGACGACGGTCTCGCTGCGCGATCTGGTTGCGCTCCAAGAAGGGGACATCGTGGTCTTCGATAAGTTGACCGATGAGCCGCTCACCGCCAAGGTCAACGAGAAGGAAAAGTTCCGTGTCTTTCCTGGAATCAATAAGGATCAGTTGACGGTTCAAGTGTCACACGTTCTATCCAGCGAGGACGAATAGCGTATGCCCGATACACAACAGCTCGCCGACTCGATGCTGGCCGCGGCCGGCACGGTTCTCGGCAGGCTGGTGGAGCAGCCTGCGAGCGTCGGACCCTCGGCGCGCGGCGATCATGACGGGTCGATCCGCACCGACGGCGACGAACTGGTTTCGCTGGCGACGATACCGTCGCTCGGCGCGCAGCTGGTCGTGCGTTTCCCGACGGCCGACATGCAGCAAATCGTGGGTGTCATGCTGGGCGGCGGTGACGAGGTGGCCGAGATGGGGCCGATGCAGCTTTCCATCGCCTCGGAAACAGTTTCGCAAATCGCGACGGCGATGGTCGAAGAGCTTGCCAAGCAACTTGGGACGTCAGCCGAAGGGGCGCACGCCTCGATGTGCACCGACGCGACCCTGCTCCCGCCGCCGCCGTTCGTCTCCTACGCCGGAAAGATCGACGTGGGCACCGATCTGCACCCGCGCATCAGCGTAGACTTTGCGGCGATCACGCTCTCGAAGCTCGGCCTGGGCTCGGCGAGCGCGAGCGAAGCGGGGAAGGCCCGCGAGGCCGGCTCTGCCGCCGCGGCGGCCTCGAAGCGGCCCGCGCCCGCAGCGGTCGACGCGCAAAACGTCGCCTACACGAAGATGCCGCCGACCCCGGTCCGCGCGGCTCAACCGGGCCAGGCAAATCTGGATTTGGTGCACGACGTCCCGCTTCAGATCAGCGCGGTGCTTGGGAAAACCGTGATGCCGCTGCGCGAAGTCGTCTCGCTCCAGTCGGGCAGCGTCTTCGAGCTCGACAAGCTGGCCGCTGAACCAATCGACCTGTACGTCAACAACATTTTGATCGCGCGCGGCGAAGTGGTGGTCGTCGACGATAAGTACGCCGTGAAGATCAGCGAGCTCAATCCGCAGCCTGCGTCGTAGCTAGGGCCATGCCGTCGGGCTTCTGGTTCCAGTATCTCTTTGCACTTTTGGTCGTCGCGCTATTGCTCGGCGGCCTTTATGCAATTGTGCGGGGCCTCGCTCGCGGGCGTCTCCTCGTCTCGGCGAATCGCCGCTTGGTGACGGTTCTCGAGTCGACGGTGCTCTCGCAACACTCGGCCTTGCACGTGATCAAAGTGGGGAATCGCTACTATCTCATCGGCGGCGGCCAAGGACACGTCAACGCGTTGACTGAGTTGCCGGCCGAAGAAGTCGAGGGCTGGCTCGAGACGCAACGGACGCTGCTTCGAACGACGCAGCGTTCGCTTGCGGATATGGTGAAATCGCTTCGTGGAAAGCCGTAACCGCATTCTACAGGCGCTCGCACGCGTCTGGGCGCGCCACGCACCGTTCTTGATCGCGTCCGCGCTTGCCGCATCGCTTTTGTGGATCGTTCCCGCGCTGGCTCTGGCGCAGACCGCGCCTACCGCACCGAGCGTGCCGATCCCGAACATCAACATCGGCCTGGGGCAGACGAACAACCCGCAGCAGGTCGTCGGCGCGCTCCAGATCCTGCTCCTGCTCACGGTGCTCACGCTGGCGCCGACGTTGCTCGTGATGATGACCTCGTTCACGCGGATCATCGTGGTCCTTTCGTTCGTGCGCACGGCCATGGGCACGCAGCAGACTCCGCCGAACCAAGTCTTGGTCGGGCTCGCGCTGCTCCTGACGTTCTTCGTGATGAATCCGGTCATTCGTCAGATCAACACCAACGCCGTGCAGCCGTATCTGGCCAAGAAGATCAGCCAGTCCGTCGCACTGGACCGTGCCGCGCAGCCGCTGCGAACCTTCATGTTCAAGCAGACGCGCGAGAAAGACATTCAGCTCTTTTACTCGATCTCGAAAGAGCCGCGCCCGGCGGCGCAAAAAGACGTGCCCACGTATTTGCTCGTTCCAGCCTTCGTGCTCTCTGAGTTGAAGACCGCGTTCGAGATCGGCTTTGCGATCTACATCCCGTTCATCATCATCGACATGGTCACGGCGAGCATTCTGCTCTCGATGGGCATGATGATGATTCCGCCGATCATCATCTCGCTGCCGTTCAAGGTGCTGATCTTTATCTTAGTTGACGGTTGGGATCTTGTCGTAAGCGCGCTCTTCCAGAGTTTCCACACATGAGCTTCGGCGACGTCATCTCGATCGGGCAGCAGGCCATTCTCGTGGCGCTGCTCGCGGCGGCTCCCGTGCTGCTGCTGAGTATGATCGTCGGCCTGACGATCTCGCTCTTTCAGGCGGTGACGCAGATCCAGGAACCGACGCTTGCGTTCATCCCGAAGATCGTGGTCTCGGCGCTCGCGCTGCTGTTCTTTGCGCCTTTCATCCTCGCGCTGCTGACCGACTTCGCCGCGCGAATGTTTTCGAGTCTTTCGACCTTTGTGAAGTAGAGGCCGATGCATCTCTTCGGGCTGACGCCGCAGCAATTCGAGGAATTCCTGTTGATCTTCCTGAGGATCACCTCGATGCTGATGCTCTTTCCGGTGTTCTCGTCGGCGCAAATCCCCCATCAGGTTCGTCTGGGCCTGGGCGCACTGATCGCCTTCATCATCTATCGTGTCATCCCCGAGCCGCACCTCACGGGAGGCGCCTTCGAGCTGCTCGTGGGAGCATCGGCACAGGTGCTGCTGGGCGTGATCGTCGGCTTCGTCGCGTCGCTAGTCTTCACCGGCATCCAATTCGCGGGGGAGCTCATCGACCTGCAGGTCGGATTCGCGATCGCCAACGTCCTCAATCCGCAGACGCAGCAGAACATCACGATCATCGGCGAATTCCAGCTCGCTCTCGCGACGCTGATCTTTCTCACCACGAATTCGCACTATTTCTTTATACAGGGCATCGCCGGGTCGTTCAATCTCGTCCCGTTGCCCTACATCAATTTGGATCCGAGCGTCGCCGGAAATCTCGCGCTCTTTTTTGCGCAATCGTTCTTGATCGTGTTCAAGATCTCGGCGCCGGTCGTCGTCGCGCTGTTCCTCACCAACGTCGCGCTCGCGCTCATGGCGCGCGTCGCTCCGCAGATGAACGTTTTCGTGATCGGGCTGCCGATTCAAGTCGCGGTGGGATTCACGATGATGGCGATCTCGCTGCCGCTGCTCGCGACCGTCGGCCCGGAGATCTTTCAAGACGTCTCCGGCCAGATGGACGCGGTCATGCGAGGTCTTCGCCCCCCGTAGCGCTTCATCCCTAACGAAGACTTCAAGCGTGGGGTGAGCTGGGGCGCTGGTTGCGACGAGAGGCTCTAACTTTTTGCGCTTTGCCTGGAGGGCAACTTCAAAACTTCGTTTTGCGCAAAAAGTAGCGCAGTAGAAAAGCCGCACGGATGCGGCTTTTCGAACGGCTCTCGGAGCAATCAGCGCCCCAGCGAGCGGCTACGGATTGAAGTAGAGGAACTGCCCGATCTGGTTGGCGGTTTGCTCGGTGAAGTAGACTTCGTTGTCGGGTCCGATCGTCAGCGCGTACGGCCCGGCATTCGCGGTCTTGGTCGGGTAGCTGGTGATCGTGCCGGTGGAGGTGACGTACTGGACGATCGCGCTCTTCGTCTGATCGCCGATGTAGAAGTTGCCGTTCGGCGCGAGCACCAGACCGTAGGGCGCGCCTACGCCGGTCAGCGGCGTCTCCGATGCGACCACGCCCGTCGTGAGCATGCGGCCTAGCTTGTCGCTCTTGGTCTCCGTAAACCACAGGGCGTTGTCGGCGCCCGAGACGATGACGCCGGGACCCGCGTTGGGCGTCGTGATGGAATACTCGGCCGGGACGGTGCCTGAGGCCGCGCCGATCGCGATTCTGCCGATCTTATTGGCGCCCGCTTCCACGAACCAGAGGGCGGTGTCGGGGCCAACCGTGATCGAGGTTGGATCGGCGTTCGCGGTGGCGAGCGGATAGAAGGCATACATGCCGCAGCCGGGCTGGATGACCCAGATCCCGTTGCTGCCGGGGTCGGTCACCCACAGGTTGCCGTCTTGCCCGGCGGCGATGCCGTACGGGGTCGGGGTGGCCGCCGTGGGGGCCGGGCTGAGCTTGCACTCAGTGAAGCCGAGCGTCGCCACGTCGAACTTGGCGATCGCGTCGCCGCCGAACTCGGTGATCCACAGGTTCCCGTCTTGGCCGACGACCAGATTCAGCGGCTTGGAGTTGGGATTGGGAAGCGGATAATCGGTGATGACGGCGTTCTGGCCCAAAAAGCCGATCTTGTTGGTGGCCTCCTCGGTGAACCAGAGGGCGGTCGACGTCCGGGTAATCCCCGCAGGCTGGGAGTTGGCGGTCGGGATGCTGTACTCGCTGCTCACGTTGGGCGAATAGGTCGGGCTTGGCGTCGCCGTCCCGCTCGTGATGGGGGTGGTGTGGCCGCAGCCGCCCAGCGCGAACGCGGCAGCCACCGCGCCGGCCAAGACCAGCGTATGTTTCAAGTTTCTCTCCTACGGGTCATCGTTTTGGGTCAGCCTCCCTTATTGGCAGGCCGCCCTCGCCTTCCCGCCTACAGAAGTAACTCTGGGAACATCTGCGCCCGCGGGGAGGTGAAGGTTTGCACGCGCCGGAGCCGCGTTCGCCCGCAGGGCGAGGCAAACCATTTCAGCTTGAGGGCGGGCGCGCCGAAAACTTCTATGAGCATGCTCGCGAGCGATAGCGATGGCTAAGCCGGAACAAACCGAAAAGGCCACCCCAAAACGCCGGCAGGAAGCGCGCGAACGCGGTCAGGTCCCACGCAGTGTCGACCTGGCCGGAGCCGTGATTTTCCTGACCGTGGTCTTGACGTTACACGCACTCTTTGTGCCGATGCTGAACGGCCTTCAAGGTTCGGCCGCGGCGTATTTTTCGCGCATCGCCGATCACGCCGACCCGACCTACCAGTCGACGTTTCTGCTGTTCGTGCAGGCGGCGCAGGGCATCGGGTGGGTCGTGCTCATCGTTTTCGCGATCGCCATGGTCGCGGGCGTCGGCGCCAATTTGCTGCAATTCGGCTTCGTGCTCACGACGGTTCCGTTCAAGTGGTCCTTCAGCAAAGTCAATCCGATCAACGGGTTCAAGAACGTTTTCTCAAAACGTATCTTCGTCAACCTATCGAAGCAACTGCTCAAGCTCTCCGCGGTCGCGATCATCATCTATACGACGATCGCGAGCAACATCGGTCTCTTCGCGCAGCTTGGGCAAACGGATCCGGGCGGCGTCATCGGGCTGACATTCGGCGTGATCTTCGGCATTGCGTGGAAGTTCGGGTTGTTTCTGGTGATCGTGGGGCTCCTGGATTATGCGTACGAGCGCTGGCAACTCGAAGAGAACCTGAAGATGACCAAACAAGAAGTCAAAGACGAGTGGCGTCAATCGGAAGGCAATCCTGAGGCAAAGGCGGCGTTCAAGCGCCGCCAGCGCGACTTTGCGCGCCGCCGGATGATGCAAGCGGTGCCGCGTGCGACGGTGGTCGTGACCAACCCGACGCACTATGCGGTGGCGCTCGAGTGGGACGAGGTCGCGATGGACGCTCCGGTCGTCGTGGCCAAGGGCGCGGATTTGGTGGCCAAGCGGATTCGCGACATTGCCACGGAACACCGCGTACCGATCATGGAGAATCCTCCGCTCGCTCGCACCCTCTACGAACGCGTCGAACTCAACCATCCGATTCCGCCCAATCTCTACGCGGCAGTCGCGCAGGTCATCGCCTTCATCTATAAGCTCAAGAGAAAGACGATCGCCTGATGGCGACGCGAGCGCCCGCGGCAGCGGGCCAGCAGACAGCAATCCAGCGGCTGACCAGCTTCACGCCGATGCTGGTGGCCGCAGCCTCGGTCATGCTGGTCGTCTTGATGATCGTCCCGATCCCCGCGTGGCTTCTGGACATTCTGCTCACGGCGAACATTACGATCGCGCTGGTGATTATCGCGACCGCGCTGTACACCGAGAACGCGCTCGCCTTTTCCGCGTTCCCGACGATGCTGCTCATCGTCACGCTCTTCCGGCTCTCGCTCAACATCACCGCGACGCGCGCCATTCTCTTGCACGGCTACGCGGGAGAGGTGATCAACTTCTTCGGGCAGATCGTAGTCGGCGGCAACTA
>DATKPZ010000225.1:0-4758 GCA_035523815.1 Alphaproteobacteria bacterium | reverse complement strand
GATCGAAAATCTCGGTGTACGCCGCTTCGTCGCGACCGCGCAGCTCGCGCAAATCGTGTCCGGCCGAGAAGGCCGGTCCTTCGCCTGCCAGGATGACGGCGCGCACCGAGCGGTCGGCGCCAAGCCCCGCGAGGGCAGCGTCGAGTTCGCGCATCATCGCAAGCGAAAGCGCGTTGCGCTTCTCGGGGCGGCGCATCGTGACGACCGCCGCCTCGCCCTCACGCTCGACGCTAATCTCTTTCAACGCTTCAATCATGACAGTACCCCAGCAAGCATGGATCGTCGGAACGCTTGGCGTTCACCGAAGGAGCTTTAGGAGACGGGGGGCGCGGTGTGCGAAGGCACATAAGCCGCCCGTCGACGACAAGATACGAAGGTGAACTGGGCGATGCAGGGTTCGAACCTGCGACCTTTGCCTTGTAAGGGCACTGCTCTCCCAACTGAGCTAATCGCCCGCGATCCCGCGACCTTCGCCTTGTAACGGCACTGCTCTCCCAACTGAGCTAATCGCCCGCAACCTGCGGCACGCTTGGCGGCCCGGATGCTCTGTTCTTCTACACGAAGGACAGTGTCGGCCTCGTTTGTCTACCGTGTGTGCGGGGGTATAGCGCGACTCATGACTCCGAACTTTCGGGCGACGTTCAGCGGCGATCGCAGAAACGTCCCGCTGGCTCGAAACGCCATTGCGGGCTTCGCCCGGATCTGCGGCTTCTCGACCGAAGAGATCGCCGACATCCGGATCGCGTCGGGCGAGGCGCTGAGCAACGCGGTCGAACACGGACGTAGCCACCGCTCGAGCGGGTTTTCGGTCCGTTGTTCGTTCGACGAAGAAAAGCTCACGATCGAGATTCGCGATAACGGTGACGGGTTTCTTCCACCCAGCACATTCGTCCGCGCGCTCTCGATCGAAGAACCCGACGATCGCGGTTTCGGCATCCTGTTGATGCGCCGTCTGATGGACGGCGTGCAGTTCGACCGGAACGGCACGTGCGTGCGCCTAACGCGCCACAAAGCGAGCTAGATAGGCTTTACCGCGGCGATCTTTTTCTGTAAGAATTCGAGCGCGGCGCGCAGTTGCGGGTCTTTCGGGGGATCGCCAAAGCGCGCGTCGTGCGGCTCCGCGACGGCAAGATCGGGCTCGATACCTTTGAGATTGATATCGCGGTGATTCGGTGTGAGGTAATGAGCCGTGGTGATTTTGATGGCCGCGCCGTCGGCAAGCGGCGTAAGCGTCTGCATCACGCCTTTTCCGAACGTGCGCGTTCCGATAAGCGACGCGATGCCGTCATCTTGCAGCGCACCTGCCGTGATCTCCGAAGCCGACGCCGTGTATTCGTTCACCAGCACGGTAACCGGCAGGTCGATTTGCACGCTGTCGTCGTCGGCGGTAACCGTGGTATTGGGGCTGCCCCGCTCTTCAACGGTGAGCAACGGCTTGTTCGCGATGAAGCGCTCGCTAATGCGCAGGGCCGATTCGACGTAGCCGCCGCCGTCGTTGCGTAGATCCAGCACCAGCGCCTTGGCTCCCGCGGCCTTGACGCGCGCGATGGCTGCGTCGAATTCGTCCGGGGTGCTTTGCCCGAAGGCAAGCACATAGACGTAGCCGATCGAGCCTGGAAGCATTTTATAGACGACCGTCGGCGGCGTAAGGTCGCTGCGCGTGATCGCGACGTCGAGCGGAGCGCTCGATCGCAGGATTCCCAAACGCACCGAAGTGCCGGCCTTGCCGCGCAGCAACTTGCTCGCGGTTTCGGTGGTAAAGCCCTTGGTCGATTGTCCGTCGATCGTGGCGATCGCGTCGCCGGGCTGCAAGCCCGCGCGATCGGCCGGCGTCCCCGGAACCACATACGCAACGTCGATCAAGCCGGTGGTCTCATCGGGCGAGATCAAGACGCCGATGCCCGAGATCTTTTGGGGATCGAGGGCATCCTTAAAGGCCTTGTATTCATCCGGGGTCATGAACGTCGTGTAGCGATCGTCGACCGCTTTGGCCATGGCGCCGATCGCCGCGTAAGCAAATTCCGTCGTCGAGCCGTGCGCACTCGCGCTCGCATCGACGATCGCGGCATCCAGCGCCTCGACGGTGCTCTGCGCATCGTCGCTTGCGTGAATCGGCGCGAGATCGATCCTCGCTCCATGCTTGCGCGCAAGGTCCACGAGAGCGTCGTGCGCCTTGTCGACCAGCGTCTGCGAATCGACCGGCCGGAAATACGACGTCGAGAGCAAGTGGTAGCTCTCGCTCACGTCTTGCGCGGTCGCTGCGGGCAGCGGCGCGGAAGCCGCAGCCGGCAACATGGCGGCGAGGCCGAGAACGATCGCGCTTATCACAGCGCGCATACGGGAGATGGGTGGCACGTTGAATACCGGGTCCTTCAGAGGTCGTCGCGTGATCAGGGAAACTGTAGCGTAATGGAATTGATCTTATCTGAGAAGAGCGTCGTCCGCTTCACCCTTGTTCCACATTTGAAAGTCTTTTAACTTTGTTTCGCAAAGCCACGCTCACCGAACTCGAGATCCGGGGCATGACCTGCGCCTCCTGCGCTGCCCACGTGACCAGCGCGCTGCGCGGCGTCCCCGGCGTTGAGGACGCGGCGGTCAACCTGGCAACCGAACGCGCGACCGTTCTGCACGAGGGGCTCGAGCCGCGCTCGCTCGTCCAAGCGGTCGAGCGGGCAGGCTACGAGGCAAGCGCGGAGCTCGACCGGGACCGGGCGGCGGCCGAGCGCACCGCCGACTTGCGCACGCGCGGACGGCTGCTGTTCCTTTCAGCAGCGTTGTGCCTCGCCACCGTTGTGCTGGCCATGTTCGTGCCCCCGTTTCCACAAAAGGCGGCGCTGCTAGCGCTGCTCACCTTGCCGGTCTGGGCCGTGGTGGGCTGGGAGTTCCACCGCAACGCGCTCGCGGCGCTGCGCACGGGCACGGCCACCATGGATACCCTGGTCTCGCTCGGCTCCACGGCAGCCTATGTCCTGAGCCTCTACGGCGCGTTCACCGGCGGCGCGACCTACTTCGAGACGGCGAGCGCGATCGTTACCTTGATTTATGCCGGCCGTTACCTGGAAGCGCGCGCGCGGGTGAAGAGCTCGCAAGCGATGGGCGCGCTCTTGGAACTGCGGCCCGCGCTCGCGCATCGGCGCGGCCCGGACGGCACGGTGCAGGAAGTTCCGGTCGAGCTGGTTCGGGTGGGCGACGAGCTCGTGGTCGCACCGGGCGAGCGAATTCCGGTGGACGGTACGGTCGTTGAAGGCGCGAGCTCGGTCGATCGCTCGATGCTGACCGGCGAAGCGATGCCGGTCGAGGTGCACGTAGATTCTCCGCTCGAGCAAGGCACCCTCAACGGCGACGGCGCGCTGCGCATTCACGCGACGGCCGTCGGCGCAGGCACGCAGCTCGCGGCGATCATCGAGATCGTTCGGCGCGCACAGGGCTCGATGCCGCCCGTGCAGCGACTCGCCGACCGCGTCGCCGGAATCTTCGTGCCGTCGATCATTGCGATTGCGATCGCAACCTTCGCCGCATGGTTCTTGTTCGGTCATCGCACTGCGGCTGAGGCGATCGTGACGGCGGTCGCGGTCCTCGTCGTCGCCTGTCCCTGCGCGCTGGGTTTAGCCACACCGACCGCGATCATCGCGGGTGTCGGCGTCGCCGCGCGCGCCGGCGTGCTCTTCAAAGATTCCGCCGCACTCGAACGCGCGGCGTCGGTAACGAGCGTGCTCTTCGATAAGACCGGAACGCTCACGCGCGGTACGCCGGCCGTCGTTGCTTCGAACTCGGACGAAGCGCTCGCGCTCGCCGCGTCGGTTGAATCCGCCTCGACCCATCCGCTTGCGCGCGCCATCGTCGCGGCCGCTCGCGAGCGATCGCTGCCGCTGCAGCCTGCGTCCGACGTGCGCGCGGTCCGCGGCAGCGGAATCCGTGGACGGGTCGGTGCGCGCGAGATCGCGGTTGGGGCCGCCGGCGACGGCTCGAGCGGCGTCACTCGCGTGCAGGTATGCGCGGGGAGCGACGTGATCGGTACGATCGACTTGCGCGATCAGGTGCGGCCCGAATCGGCACTCGCAGTCGGCCGCTTGCGCAAACTCGGCGTGCGAGTGGCGCTGGTCAGCGGCGACGGCGAGGCATCCGTTCGAGAAGCCGCGGCCGCAGCCGGCATCCAGCAATTCTACGCGCGCGTAGCTCCGCAGCGCAAAGCCGAGATCGTTCGCGATCTGCAAGCGCGCGGCGAGCGCGTCGCGTTCGCCGGCGACGGAATCAACGACGCGCCCGCGCTCGCGCTTGCCGACATCGGATTTGCGATGGGGACCGGAACCGGCGTCGCTCTCGAAACGGCGGGAGCCGCGCTGCTTTCGAACGATCCGCGCAGCGTACCGGTTGCACTCGAGATCGCGCGCGCGACGATGCGAACGGTGAAGCAGAATCTCTTTTGGGCCTTCGCATACAATCTCGCCCTGGTTCCGCTGGCGGCGCTGGGCATCGTGCAGCCGATCTTGGCCGCGGCCGCGATGGGCCTCTCAAGTCTTTTTGTGGTTGGAAACTCGCTGCTGCTAACGCGTCGCTCGCCGATCGGCAAGTGAAAGGGCGATGAGCCCAAGAACGATCAGTACCATTCCGATCGCCGAGAGACGCGTCGGCGCTTCGCCGAGTTGGAGCCACGCGGCGAGCGTTCCGACGACCGGATTGGCCAGCGTCCCCATTCCCGCGTCGCGCGCGGGCAACACGTCGAGCACGTAGATCCAGAGCACGTAGGCGAGCGCCGTG
>DATKPZ010000224.1:0-3527 GCA_035523815.1 Alphaproteobacteria bacterium | reverse complement strand
GCCTTCTGGGAGGCGCACTCGCCCTATCAAAATCTCAAGGGCGGCGTCGCGTACCCCGAGCCGTTCATTTGGACGACGACGAAGGACGATCGTGTCGGGCCGCAGCACGCGCGCAAGTTCGCCGCGAAGCTCGCCGCGATGGACGTGCCCTACCTCTTCTATGAAGTCACCGAGGGCGGTCACGGCAGCGGCGCAAACCTCAAAGAGGCCGCGCATACCTCCGCCCTCGAGTGGACCTATTTCACGATGAAGCTGATGTGACGGCTTCGCTCGCGCCGGGAGCATCTCACTCGAGCGTCTTCTTCATGACGGCGAGCCCGCCGTTCATGTTCTCCTCGACCGCTGCGGCAATCTCGTTGGGCAAGACATCGACGATCCAGACCACGCGACTGGTGCCGCCCGCGTTCGCGAAGACTTGCAGCGAAGCGTTGTAGTGCGTCGCACGCCCGCCGACCGCGGCCCAGGCAAAACGCATCTGCTCGTCATCAACGCTCACGATCGGTTCGCGTACGATCAGACCGTTTCCGAAGGTAACGGTGCGCACGCCGTCCTCGAGCCGGCAGTCGGTCAACGCACCGGGAAAGAGGCGCGTATGCGCGGCCCCTACGTCGCGAATTGCATCCCACGCTTTCGCGGGCGCGACGTCGACCTCGATCTCTTTACGAATGCTAGCCACGGCGTGTCAGCCTCATTTCCTCATAGAGCGTCCAGGTGCGCCCATGGTCCCCGGAGATCTCTCCCCGCCAGCGGAACGCATCGCGCGTAATCTCCGAGAAGATCCAATGAATCAGATGTCCGTCCGAGCCCTGCCCTTCGAGTACGATCTCGTCCTCGATCATCGACGCGGTGAAGAGGCGGAGCGATCCGTTCACGGGGCCGCAGTATGCGACATTCCAACGGCGGTTCTGCGGATCGAACGCGCGAATCGTGGTGCCGTACTCATAGAGCGAGCCGTCAGCGTGATACGCGATGAAGACGTCTTGCACGGCGCGACCTTGCAGCACCCAGCCGAAGTGCCACTCGCCGGTTCCGCTTGCCGGGCGCTCGCCGAATTCACGCCATCGGTGATCCCACGAGCCGACGAATTGTCCGAAGATTTGTAGGTCAGATGCCTCCGCCGTATCGGGACCGTCGGCGGCGAGGGATCGAAGAAAGATCGATTCTGCGTGCAACATGCGCCCATCGTGGCACACGCCGCCGCTACGAGGCTATCGAAATCTTGCGCAGTTGCGAGGGAATCGCCCCGAAGTGTTTGCGGAAAGCCGCCGTAAAGTGGCTATGGTGAGCGAATCCGCAGTCGACGGCAACGCGTGCGAGCGATTCGCCGGCGCCGGCGCGCTCGAGCCCTCGCTGCAGGCGCAGTTGCATGCGGTAGGCGTGTAACGAAAGACCGGTAACCCGCCGAAACGCGCGGGTGAGGTGATACGGCGATGCGCCCGCCTCTCGAGCAATGTCGGCGAGCGAGCGATCGTCGAAGGGGTCACGCGCGATAATCGCCTTCGCTCGTTCGACGACGGAACTGCGAACGACCGGAGGGCTCGGCTGAGCCAGCGCGTCCAGAAGCGCGAACACCCGCTCCTCGAACGCGAGCGTGCGGCTCGCCCGGGCAGCGAGCGTCGCAAGGCGAGCGGCGAAGACGGCGGACGCTGTTGCGTTCACCGCACCGCGCATCGACGCGAGCCACCCTTCGTCGAAAAATTCGAAGACCGTGCAGCAGTCGCCGCCGTCGATCGGGTGACTCACCTTGAACTCCATGCGCGGGTGAAGAACGATCGCCGTGTTGGCATCGGCGACCACTTCATCGCGAGGCGAAAAATGATAGGCGAACGCGCCGGTTCGCGGCAACACGAGGCGCGGCGACGTTTCGCGCTCGATCTCGCCGCAGCCGCCCCTCTCCGAGCGGCAGCGCACGTCGCTGATGCGTACGAGCGAACTCTCGAAGATCAGCGCGTGCTCGAGCATGAGCTACTCCGTCAAGGCCATCTTGATCACGCGTTCCTGTTCGACCGCGTGAGCCCCTGGATACCCTTCCGAGGGCGAAGCGCGATAGCCGCGTCCCGCGTAACCGATGTCGAGCGGTTTGCGCAGTTTCTCTAGCAAACGGCGCCGAGCATAGGCGCGCGCACCCATATTCTTCGGCTCTTCTTGCACCCACACGAGCGATTTGAGGTTCGGGTAGGTGTCGAACAGCGCGTTGATCTCTTCCGACGGCATCGGCGAGAGTAACTCGATACGCACGATTGCCGTCTTCTTCATCTTCGGATAGAGCTCTGAGGCGATCAGATCGTAGTAGATCTTGCCCGAGCAGAGCAGGATGCGTTCGACCTTCTTTTTGTCGGTGACATTCGGATCATCGATGACCGCCTTGAACGAACCCGTCGCCATGTCGTCGATCGTCCCCGACGCGGCCTCGGCGCGCAGCAGCGACTTGGGCGTCATCACCACGAGCGGAACCGGATTCGGCGAACTGGCCTGCTGACGCAAGAGATGATAGTAGTTGCCCGCGTTCGACGGATAGGCCACGCGGATATTGCCTTCCGCGGCGAGTTGCAAGAATCGCTCCAGACGCGCGCTGGAATGTTCGGGGCCTTGGCCCTCGTAACCGTGCGGAAGGAGCAGCGTCAATCGGCAGGTCTGTCCCCACTTCGCCTGGCCCGCGGCGATGAATTGATCGATGATGATCTGCGCGCCGTTGACGAAGTCGCCGAACTGCGCTTCCCAAAGCACGAGTGACTTCGGAACCGCCGCGGCGTAGCCGTACTCGAAGCCGACGCACGCGTATTCAGAGAGCGGCGAGTTGTGAATCTCGAAGCTCGACTTGGCCGCAGCCACGTGTTGCAACGGCACGTACTCCGCGTTGCTCGACGGATCGTGCAGGACCGCATGACGATGACTGAAGGTGCCGCGTTCGGTATCCTGACCGGTAATGCGAATTGGAACGCCTGAGGCAAGCAGCGAACTGAACGCCAGCGCCTCGGCCATTCCCCAATCGACCAAGCCCTTTTCGGAGATCGTCGCTCTGCGGCGTTCGAATTGCGTGACGAGCTTTTTATTGACGGCGAAGCCCTCGGGGGCGGTCACCAGCTCATCGGACCACGCAAGCAACTGCGCCTTGTCGACCGGAACCAGCGTCGCGGTCGGCAAGGGCGCCGACTGCGAGATCTTCTCGATCATGCTGCCACCGTGCGATTCCTTGACGCTCTTGTACGCCTCTTGCAGACGCGCGGTCGCCTCGGCCACCATCTCGCCGGCCTGTTCGGCGGTGATGACGCCGCGCGCGATCAGTTTGTTGGCGAAGAGGTCGCGCGCGCTCGGATGGGATTTGATCTTCTCGTACATCGCCGGCTGCGTATACGCCGGCTCATCCTGTTCGTTGTGCCCGAATCGGCGGTAGCCGATCAGGTCGATCACGACGTCGCGCGCAAATCGCTTGCGGAACTCCTCGGCTAAGTGGACCGCCGAAATGCACGCATCGACGTCGTCGGCGTTGACGTGAATGATCGGCGTATCGAAGCCCTTGGCCAAAT
>DATKPZ010000223.1:0-8084 GCA_035523815.1 Alphaproteobacteria bacterium | reverse complement strand
GTGCGCGACGCCGACGAACTGCACGACGCTCTGGCAACGCTGGTCGTGCTGCCGCCGGTCGCCGAGTGGACCGCCTGGTACGAGCAACTCGTCGTCGCGCGGCGCGCGACGACACTGATCTCTGCGGCCGGGACCTTCTGGACCAGCGCCGAGCGATTGGCGCTGGCGCAAGCAGTCTATCCCGATGCGACGCTCGATCCGCCCATCGCGGCGGTCGCGCACGATGCCGTTCCGGAAGAGCGTGAGGCGGCCGTCGCGGAAATTCTGCGCGGATGGCTCGAGTCGACCGGACCGGTCACCGCTCTCGAACTCGCCCAGCGCTTCGGTGTCGACGCACAAACGATCGACGCTGCGCTGATTCGTCTGGAGACCCAAGGGCAGCTCCTGCGCGGACGCTTTCGCGGCGGCGAGCGTGAAGAGTGGTGCAACCGACGCGTGCTCGCGCGCATCCATCGGCGCACGCTCGGCACCTTGCGTCGCGAGATCGAGCCCGTCTCCTCGCTCGAGTACGTGCGCTTTCTCCATCGCTGGCAACACGTCGCGCCGGGCACGCGCCTGCACGGCATCGACGGCACGCTGCAAGTCATTCGGCAGCTCGAAGGCTACGAGATTCCCGCCGCGGCTTGGGAAGCGGCGATTCTGCCCTCCCGAATCGCCGGATACCGGCGCGAGTATCTCGATCAATTGTGCTACTCGGGTGAGGTCATGTGGGGGCGTCTGTGCGCGCATCCCGCGCTCGCGCGAACCGAAGAACCCAATCGCCGCATTCGTCCGACCAAGCTCGCGCCGATCTCGCTCTTGTTGCGCGAGAATGCCGACGCGCTGATCGTTCGCAACGACGAAGGGACATCGGGGCTTTCATCCGCGGCGTGCGACGTGTTGGAAGAAATTCGCCGCCGCAGCGCGCCGTTTTTTGCGGATATCGTGCGCGGTTCCAAACGCCTGGCAAGCGAAGTCGAGGATGCGCTCTGGCAACTCATCGCCGCCGGGTTGGTGACGGCCGACGGCTTCGATGCGCTGCGTTCGCTCATCGATGCGAAGCGGCGCCTGGGCGAAAAAGGACTGCGCGCGCGGCCTCGCTCGTCGAGCGGACGCTGGACGCTGCTCGATTCGGCCGCACAGCGCATCGATCCGGAGTGGTTCGCGCGACGCCTGCTCGAGCGCTGGGGCGTACTCTTCCGCGACGTCGTCGCGCGTGAAACGCTCGCACCGCGCTGGCGCGACCTGCTCGTCGCGCTGCGCCGCATGGAGGCTCGCGGCGAGATCCGCGGCGGACGCTTCGTGCATGGATTCGTGGGCGAACAGTTCGCGCTTCCCGAAGCGATCGACGCGCTGCGTGCATCGCGCCGCAGCGGCGACGACGCGGCGTTAACCGAGGTCAGCGCATACGACCCACTGCACCTCACCGGAATCGTTCTCCCTGGGTCGAGCGAAAGCGACGCTCAGTGGTCGACGAACTTCGAGTCCTCGGCGAGCGTCGCGTCGAGCCGCAGTGCTTCGAGCGCATACTTGCGCTCCTCGTGACCGCCGGGAACCTTCACGCGCACGATCGCGTCGTGCGGGTGTACTTCCTTGACCGTCCCCTCCTCGCGGGTTCCGTCAATGAACACGTGATCTCCGGGCTTTAGCATGGTCGCTCCCCTCTTTCTCTAAATCATCCTAGCATGAACAACGTCCTGATCACCGGCGCAAGCCGCGGCATCGGCGCCGCGGTCGCGCGCCTTGCGGCCGTGCGCGGTTACGGTGTTGCCGCCAATTACGTCCACGATGCCGCCGCCGCCTCCGCGCTGGTCGAGGAGATAACCGCAGCCGGAGGGCGCGCCGTTGCGATCCGCGGCGACGTCACGAGCGAATCCGACGTTCTCGCGATGTTCGAGCAGACCCAGCGCGAGCTCGGCAGCATCGAAGCGCTCGTGACGTGCGCGGGGATCAGCGGCGGCATCTCGCGCGTCGACGATACCAGCGCGCAGGCGCTCGAGCGCGTCTTCGCCGTCAACGTAATCGGCACGATGCTCTGCGCGCGCGAAGCGGTGCGGTGCATGTCGACGCGTCACGGCGGCCGCGGCGGTGCCATCGTCACGCTCTCGTCGGCGGCGGCAAGACTCGGTTCGCCGGGCGAATTCGTGCACTACGCCGCGACCAAAGGCGCGATCGACTCGTTCACCGTCGGGCTCGCGCGCGAAGTCGCCAGCGAAGGGATTCGCGTCAACGCCGTCGCCCCCGGATTGATCGCGACTGAATTTCACGCAAGCGCCGGCGCGCCCGAACGCCTCGATCGCTTGCGCTCGTCGGTGCCGATGCAACGCAACGGGTCGGCCGACGAAGTCGCGCAGGCCGTCCTGTGGCTGCTCTCTGAATCCGCGTCGTACGTCACCGGCGCAGTCATCCCGGTCACCGGCGGCCGCTAGCCCGTACCGCCGGTAAGCACCAGTGCGGCCAGCGTCTCGCGCAGCTGCAGTGAGGCCGAACCGACGCCTTGCGCGTTGTCGCCGATTGCACGCGCGACCTCGTCGAGCGCGGTAATCGAGCGCGAGAGATCTTGCGCCGCGTGCGCATGATGGTCGGCTGACACCGAGAGCGCCGTCGCTTCGTTCGACGCGGACGCCGCGATCGCGGTGATTTCGTCAACCGAGGCGGTGTTTTGCGCCGCGACGTTGGCGGCGGCGCGCGCGCCGCCGGCTATCGCGTGACTCGTCGTCTGCAACCGCGCGACCTGCTCTGCAACGCTGCTCGCCGTTCCCGACGCCACCTCCGTCGCCTCGTCGATCGAGTGCAGCGCGCTGTTGGTGTCTTCGGCCAACTGCAGCACCGTTGCCGACGCCTCGGCCGTTCGTGAGGCCGATCCGGCAGCTTGTTGCACGCCGCCGCGGATCGTCGGCAAAATCGAAGCGATCTCCCGCGTCGACGCCGCCGCCTGCTCGGCGAGCTTGCGAATCTCCGAGGCAACGACCGCAAACCCCCGTCCGTGCGCCCCCGCGCGCGCGGCCTCGATTGCCGCATTGAGCGCGAGAAGATTCGTTTGATCCGAGATTCCGTCGATGGTTGAGACGATCTCGCCGATCGCGGCCGTCCGCGACTCCAGTGCGCTGAGCACACTCTGGCTCTCCTCCGCTGCCGCGCGCAGCTCGTGCGCGGTCCGTCGCGTGCGATCGGCGCTCTCACGGCCCGTCGCGACCATCGATTGCGTTTCGGCGACGGCCCCTTCGAGGTTGCGGCCGGCTTCGACCAAGCTCGAAACGGATGCGGTAAGTGCGAGCGACTCATCGAGAATCACGACCAACGAGTCGCTTTGGAGCGTCGAGCCCTGCGCGATCGCGCGTCCGCTCGATGCCAACACGCCGACGCCGTGCGCGAGCCGCTGCGCGATCTCCTTTTGTTCGCGCGCTTGACGCGACACTTGCTCGGACGTGGCGGCGACGGCGCTCACCTCGTCCAACACGCGCGCCACGTTGTCGTTCCCGTCCGCCGCGGAGCTGGAGAGTTCATCAGCGGAGCGCTCGATCGAGGTCACGGCGCCGAGCAGCGAGTCGCCCATTTCGCCGAACGCAATCGAGATCTGCTGCAGCCCGCTCCACAGTTCGTTGTAGCGCTCGCCCAGCCGTGCAAGCTCGTCCTGGCCGCTGATCGCGATCGGACGCGCCTGCGGATCGAAACGGTGCAACAGATCGCCGCGCGAGAAATCATGAAAGGCCGCGATCAGCGCCTGAACGTCCACTTGCACGATCCCGTCGATCGCCTGTGATACGGCGCGAAGGCGCACGCGAATTCCGCGCCCGATTCGGAAGGCCAGCAGCCCCGAAACGATCACCGCGATCAGTCCGAGCCCGGCAACGATCGCGATCGCGGCCCGCCGGGCGGATTCGAAATCCGCGGTCGCTTGCGCGACAAAGGCGCTCGCTTCGGTTTCGATCCCGTTTGCGGTGGTTTCGACGCTCGCGAAATACGATCGGCCCGCGATCATCTGCGCGAGCGCGGCGGATCGCTGGTGGCGATCCATGAGATCGCTCGCGCGGTCCATGCTCTGCTGCTCGGTGCGCACTTGCGAGGCAAACGTCTGCATCAAGGCTTGCAGCTGTGGGCGCGAGCGATCGTTGGCGTTGATGAAGTCGAAGTCTTTGACGATGGTGAGCGCGGCCGAGTCCGAGCTCGACATGAAGGTGTTGTCGCCCGAGGCAATGTAGGCGCGCAGGCCGGCCTCTTCGTTGGCGAGCTGCAGGAGAATATCGTGGGCATTCTGCAGCAGCGGCACGCTCAGGGCGATTGCCGCGTTCTTCTCGTGCATGCGTTCCATCTCGAACAGCGCGACCGAGGCGACGAGCACGAGGAAACACAGGGTGACGGCAAATCCGCCGGCGATTTTACGAACCAGTGAGCGCTGCATACGTCGTTTCGCCGGCGGCTGTCGCGAACTAGAAGTTGTAGGCCGACTTCAGGTCGGTCATAGCCGTCTGAAGTACGGTGTGGTAGTTGGCGTCCGCGTAGCGGCCGAACTTCTTGTCGATGTCGAGCATCACTTGCACGTGAATCGGATGCGAGACGAGTTTGTCGAGCATGAATTCCACGTCAAAGCCTTGCGGCGAGACGCCCATGTTGTACAGCGCTTCCGAGAGCGCCTTGCCGTCCGTCGGCGAGGGATTGGGTTGCGCGGGCAGCGCCACGTGCGCTTCGGCGGCAAGACGGAGCGCGTCGCTTACGACGTAGTTGAACACATCGAGGAACGACTTGACGTCGGCCGCGCCGTATTCGCCGGTGAGTTTCTTGACCTCGGCCGAGGTTTGCGCTCCGGCGAGCACGCCGATGAGCTTGGTGGTTTCGAAGTTCGAGGGGCCGCCGCCGGCTTCGATCATCGAGAGCGTCACCGGCAGATCCGGCGGGCCGACGTAACTCAGGACGTTGCTGAAGCGGGCCCGGGGGGCTTCGGCGCCGGCAAGGCCGGCACACAGTGCGACGAGACCGGCTACGATAACCAGTTTTCGCGTGACGTTGCGGAACATGTAGGGAGCCTCCACGTAGTGCTGGGTGTTTCTTGGCCAGGTAACGGGCTCACGCGGAGAGCGGATTTAGCAGGCGTCTGGTCTTTTTGTAAAGGATAGATCAAGCATGAGCAGCGTACGCGTTCTCGTCGGCACGCGCAAAGGCGCGTTTATCCTCGATTCAGATGGCAAGCGTGAATCGTGGAAGGTCAGCGGCCCGCACTTTGCGGGCTGGGAAATCTATCACGTCAAAGGCTCGCCGGTCGATCCCGATCGTCTGTATGCCTCGCAGACCAGCGGCTGGTTCGGCCAAGTGATCCAACGCTCCGACGATGGCGGCGCGACGTGGGAGCCGGTCGGCAATCACTTCACCTACGACGGCGTTGCCGGCACGCATCAGTGGTATGACGGCACGCCGCACCCGTGGGAGTTTGCGCGCGTCTGGCATCTCGAACCCTCGCTCACCGATCGCGAGACGGTGTACGCGGGCGTCGAAGATGCGGCGCTCTTCCGCTCGACCGACGGCGGCGCGACCTGGAACGAACTCTCCGGACTGCGCACGCACACGACCGGCTCGTCGTGGCAACCCGGCGCGGGCGGCATGTGCCTGCATACGATTCTGCTCGACCCGAAAAACCCGCAGCGCATCTTCACCGCCATATCGGCGGCCGGCGCATTTCGCAGCGATGATGCCGGTGCGACCTGGAAGCCGATCAACCGCGGCCTGCGCTCGGCGCAGATTCCCGATCAGGACGCGGAGGTCGGCCACTGCGTGCATCGATTGGCGCTACACCCCTCACGACCCGACGTGCTCTTCATGCAGAAGCATTGGGACGTGATGCGCAGCGACGATGCGGGCGACTCGTGGCGCGAAGTCAGCGGAAATCTCCCCACCGACTTCGGCTTTCCGATCGACGTGCACGCGCACGAGCCCGAGACGATTTACGTCGTGCCGATCAAGAGCGACTCCGAACACTTTCCGATCGACGGGCAGCTTCGCGTCTACCGCAGCCGCAGCGGCGGCGACGAATGGGAGCCGCTCACGAACGGTTTGCCCCAGAGCAATTGCTACGTGAACGTGCTGCGCGACGCGATGGCGGTCGATGCGCTCGATTCGTGCGGCATCTACTTCGGCACGACCGGCGGTCAAGTGTACGTCTCGCCCGATGCCGGCGATACCTGGAAAGCGATCGTGCACGACCTTCCCGCGGTGCTCTCGGTCGAAGTCCAAACGCTGTCGTGATCCGCGTCGTGCTGCCCGCGCATCTCAAGTCGTTGGCGCGCGTCGGCGATGAGCTGCAGCTCGACTTGAACGGCGCACCGGTGACGCTGAACGCAATCGTCGGCACGATCGAGGCGCGCTATCCTATGTTGCTCGGCACGATTCGCGATCGCACGACGCACAAGCGCCGGCCGTTCATCCGCTTCTTCGCCTGCGAACGCGATCTCTCGCACGATGCACCCGACGCGCCGCTGCCCGATGCCGTCGCAAGCGGCGCCGAGCCGCTGCTCATCGTCGGCGCCATGGCCGGCGGCTAGCCAGCCACACGCAGGAAACGCCCCGGCAACGAGAGCAAGCTATGCTCCCACCATGGACGGAGAACCCAGCAACACCGAACTCATGAGCGCGATCGTCGAGCTCCACGGAGCCGTGGCGCAGGGCTTCGCGCAGGTTGATCTGCGCTTCGCGCAGGTTGATCTACGCTTCGCGCAGATCGATGGGCGCTTCGAGCGCCTCGAATCTCGCGTGACGTCGATCGAGGGCGAACTCAAAGGCATCAACCGGTGGATGAGTCGCTCGGATCAGCGGCTCGCCGCACTTGAGGAACGCTGAGGGCTAGACCGTCTTCGTTGGCCGGATCGGCGCGGTAATGCGCGGGTCCAGCGCGAGCACGATCTTGCCGCGCGCCTTACGACGCGCGAGCTCCTCGTATGCCTCGCGCACCATCGCAAAGGGATAGATGGCGTTGAGCGGCATGACGATCTCACCCCACGCGATCAGGTTCGCGACCGACGCAACGGTCTCACGCGAGCTAGCCGCGGCGGAACCGTCCGTTCGAACGCCGTATTTTTGCGCGGCCGCGAAATCGATGATCGTATTGATCCGCTCGGGTGGGATTCCAAGCGCTATGGCGAGGTCAACGTACCCACCACCGAAAAGGTCGATGAATGCATCGAGTCCTTTGGGTGCTACCGCCTTTAAGCGTTGCGCGAGCCCGTCCCGGTACGCAACCGGTTCGACGCCGAGCGAACTCAGAAACGCCGCGTTGCTCTCGCTTGCGATACCGATCACGCGAGCTCCGCTGCGCCGCGCAAGCTGAACCGCAAGCGATCCGACGCCGCCCGCCGCACCGCTGACCGCGACGATGTCGCCGGGTTTCAACGCGACCGCCCGCACAGCCGCGACCGCGGTGCTCGCGACGACGTGGAGGCTGCCGGCGCGGAACCAATCGAGCGACGGCGGCTTGGCGATGACTTGCGATGCGCTGATCGCCACATACTCCGCCTGAGCCGAGCGCTGCTCGGACCAGCCGAGCACCTCGTCGCCCGCCGCAAAGTCGGTCACGCCGGCGCCGGCGGCGTCGACGCGCCCCGAAAAATCCGCACCTTCTCCAAAAGGAAAGTTCATCGGAAACATATCCTTGAGCAGTCCTTCGCGGATCGAAATCTCGCCGGGGTTCGTACCAGCGGCAACCACCCGCACGACCACCTCGTCCGCTCGCGGAGCGGGCTTGGCCACATCGACGATCTTGAGTTGGTCGACTCCGCCGTACGCGGAGAGCTGCACGATCTTCGGCATGTCCACAAGAACCCGCTCACGCCGAGCCTCGTTTCAAGACAAGAAAAAAGGCCTCCAAGTCGTGGAGGCCTTGGCGATTCCCGTTCCGGGTCCGTCGCTAGGTTTGTGATTGGGGCGTGATTTGCGCTTGGGCCCAGAAGCTCGCAGCCGCATCAGCGATCGACTGCGTTGCGGCCGAAGTCGTCGAGGTCGGAATCGTGACGCCGAACGCATCCTCGTCGCTCGTGGTTCCCGAGGTGCTGCTGCTCGACGAACTCGAGCCGCCGCTCCCGTGATGATGGTGATGATGATGACCCTGGAGTTCCGATTTC
>DATKPZ010000222.1:0-3906 GCA_035523815.1 Alphaproteobacteria bacterium | reverse complement strand
TACGCCACGAGGCCTCCTTGCAAACTTTCCTCGTCGGAGCCAAAGCTCTGCCGACTAAAGTCGCACCTCCGGCGCTGATTCGGAGGGATAGAAAGGCATGAATGCTCCGGAGTACACCGCGCGGGCGGCCTTCGAGGCCGCGCGGGGCAAACGAGGCCTCGCCTGGGAGGGGGAGGGGCTCTGGCGGTGCGGCAGCCTCGAGGGCCTTTGCCGGCCGACCGTGGCCGTGGTCGGGACCCGCTCGGCGACGCCCTACGGACGCGCCCTCGCGCGAAGGTTCGCCCGCGAACTCGGGTCGGCCGGCTGCTGCATCGTTTCGGGCCTCGCACTTGGCATCGACGCGGCCGCCCACCAAGGCGCGCTCGATTCGGGCGCACCGACCGTCGGGGTCTTGGGCAGCGGCCATCGGCGATTCTTTCCACGGCGCAACCTCGAGCTGGCCGCGCGGATGATCGCCGCGCAGGGCGCGGTCCTCTCACCATTTGCGCCCGAGCAAGAGGCCGCTCCGTGGCACTTCCTTGCACGCAACGCGATCGTCGCGGCGCTCGCCGACGCGGTGGTCGTCATCGAAGCGCCCGCGCGCAGCGGGGCGCTGAACACCGCCGGATGGGCCGCACCGCGAATTCCGGTGCTCGCGGTTCCGGGCGACGTCGACCGTGCCCACGTCGCGGGCTGCCACGCGCTGATTCGCGACGGTGCGATTCTGGCGCGAGGAGCGGCCGACGTTCTGGAAGTCTTGAACGTGCAAAGCGCGCCGTTGCCCGCGCGGCCGCGCCGCGAGGGCGTGGCCGGCACACTTCTGAGCGCGCTCGAAGCGGGCGAGTGCGATCTCGACGGGCTCATCGAAGCCTCCGGATCGTCGGCCGCGCACGTGCTGGCGGAGCTCGCGATGCTGGAACTCGAAGGCGTGGTCGAGCGGCGCGGCGCAACGCGCTTTGCATGCAGCTCCGGCTGATCGCCGTCGATAAACTTCGCACGCCGTACATCGCGCAAGCATGCGCGGAGTTCCGCAAGCGGCTCGCGCCGTACTTCGCCTACGACGAAGTCGAAGTGCGCGCGTCGCACGGCGGCGATCAACACGCGGCGATGCGTGAGGAGGCCGAGCGAATCCTCAAGCTCGTGCGCCCGGACGACCGGCTTTGGCTGCTCGAGCGCACCGGGACCGCATTTTCCAGCGCCGAACTTGCGCGCGAGATCGAGCGGGTCGCGCACGAAGGCGTATCCCGCCTGACCTTTGTCGTAGCCGGAACCTACGGTGCGGACCAATCGCTGTTGGAGCGCGCCGACGTGCGCTGGTCGCTCTCGTCGCTGACGTTCTTGCACGAGTGGGCGCGCGCGATCGTGCTGGAACAGCTCTACCGCGCGGCGAAGATTTCACGCAATGAACCCTATCACCACTGACTCGATGCTCCCGGACGACGCGCTCGATGCGTTCGCGCGCAGCGTCGAGGGCATCGTGGCGCGCACGTACCCGGATGCGCTGCCGGCGCCGGTCACCTTTGAGGCGCCGCGTCGCCCCGAATTCGGTGACTTCGCCACCAATATCGCCTTTATGCTGGCGAAAACCGCGCGCCGTTCTCCGAACGACGTCGCGGGCGTCTTGATCGCGGCTCTGCGCGGCGAATCACCCGAAGTCGCCGCGCGGTTTTCCTCGATCGATGCCGTGGCAGGCTTCATCAACGTGCGTCTTGCTCCGGCGCTCTGGCAAGCCCAGGTTGCTCGGATCCTCCACGACGGAGCACACTTCGGCCGCGCGATCCCGCGCGGCGAGCGCATCTCGCTCGAGTTCGGCAGCGCCAACCCGACCGGCCCGCTCGTGGTGGTGCAAGGGCGCACGCTCTCGATCGGCGATACGCTCGTGCGCGCGTTCCGCTACTGCGGCTACGACGTCTTCGTCGAGTGGATCATCAACGATGCGGGCTCGCAGATGGAGACGCTCGGGCGCTCGCTCTACGCGCGTTACATGCAGCACTATGACCCATCGTACGCGTTTCCGGAAGAAGGCTATCCCGGCGACTATCTGATGACGATCGCCCAAGGCATCGTCGAACGCGACGGTGAGAAGTGGCGCAATCTTCCCCAGCCGCCGATCGAGCAGTTCACGCAGTTCGGCCGCGATGCGATTCTCGCCGAGCAGCGCGCCACCGCCGAGCGATTCGGCGTGCATTACGACCTGTGGCAGAGCGAGAAAGAGTTGCGCGCGAGCGGCCGCATGAACGAAGACCTCGAGCGGCTGCGCGCGATGGGACTCATCTACGAAGCGGACGGCGCCCAATACTTCCGCACCTCGGACTTCGGCGACGACAAGGATCGCGTGATCATCCGCAGCGACGGGAGTCCGACGTATTTTGCGCCCGACATCGCGTACCACTTCGAGAAGCTCAGCCGTGCGGATCGTGCGATCGACATCCTCGGCCCGGATCATCACGGGTACATCGGACGCCTGAAGGCGGCCGCGGCGGCCATGGGATTCCCGGGCAAGCTGGAGATTCTCATCGCGCAGCAGATCACGCTGATGCGCGGCGGCGAACAGGTCAGCATGAGCAAGCGCGAAGGCAACATCATCACGCTCGATGAGATTCTCGATGAAGTCGGCGTCGACGCGGCTCGTTTCTTCTTTACCATGCTCGCGACCGACTCGCCACTGAGCTTCGATCTAAAACTCGCGGTCGAGCAAAGCAGCGACAACCCGGTCTACTACGTGCAATATGGGCACGCGCGCATCGCGTCGGTGTTGCGTCGCGCCGATCCGGCCGAAGTCGAACGCGCGCGTACGGCTCCTTCGCTCGCGGGGCTCACGCACGACTCGGAACTTACGCTCGCGCGCAGGCTGGCCGAACTCCCGCGCGTGGTGCAAGGGGTCATCGATCACCTTGCTCCGCATCGCCTGACCAAGTACGCGCGCGATGTCGCGACCGAGTTCCACCAGTTTTACACCGAGTGCACGATCTTGACCGAAGAGCGCGAGCTGCGCGAAGCGCGGCTTGCTCTGTGCGTCGCGACCAAGTCGGTGCTCGCCGAGGTGCTGGAGCTGATCGGCATCAGCGCCCCGGAAACGATGTGAAGCCTTAGCCGAGCGCTTTCTCCAAGCGCGCCCCGTCCGGGCTTCCCAGTCCCGTAACCGCATCCCATCCGGCAGCAGCATCATAGGCGCCGTTGCTGCCGCTCGTGATATCGCGTATGGGGCCGGGCGACGCCGGATAACCGTTCAACGCATAAAGCTTGGGATTGATGAAGCCGACGGTCGTGCCCAACTCCTGATTCATGAGCGCGATGAGGCCCGCCCAGAGCGGAGCGACGGCGCTCGTGCCCCCGACGACGAGGCTTTGACCGTCGACGCGCACGCTGTATCCCGAGTTGGGGTCGGCGTCGGCGCAGACGTCCGGCACGCCGCGGCCGCCGTTTGGATTCGACGGAGCGGGAACGTGGGCGCTCGATTGCCATGACGGAAGCGCGAACGTCTCGCTGACGCCGCCGCCTGAATCGCTCCACGCTGTTTCTGAGGTAATGCTCTCGCCGGATGCGCGCAGCGTCGTGCCGCCGCAGCCGAGTGCGTGCGGGCTCGATGCTGGAAAGTCCGCGTGCGGCGAGCCGTCGCTTTGTCCGTCGCTCGAGCCGCCGTCGCCCGACGCGACGCATACGGTAACGCCCATCGCCGCAGCGGCGGCGCACGCTTGATCGAGCGATGACATCGCGGCGGCGGTCCAGGCAGACTCGGCGTCGCCCCAGCTGATCGAGATCACCGACGGCGCGTGCGCCGTATCGTGAACGGCGGTGGTCACCGCATCGATGAATCCCTGATCGGTGTTCGGGGCAAAGTACACGACGATCCGCGCGCCGGGCGCGATGGTGCCCGCAACTTCCACGTCGAGCATCACTTCGGTGTCGGAATCTTGATCGGTCCCC
>DATKPZ010000221.1:0-7913 GCA_035523815.1 Alphaproteobacteria bacterium | reverse complement strand
AAGACACCGCCGCAAGCGCCGACCGATATCCATCTGCTCTCGGGCTCCGAGAACGCACCCGGTCCAAAGACCTCGCTGGAGCCCTCCGCGATCGACCTCGCAAGCATTTCCGCCGAGTCGATGCCGCCGCCCAGCGCGACCTTTCCCGACTTGCGATCGAAGACGCTGGTGGTGACGCCCGACATGACGCTTGCGCTGCAAACGGGAACCGCGCTCAAGCATTTTCATGCCGATGCGAACGAAGTGCAAGTCGTGCTCGCCGGCACCGGCACCGAGTGGCTCGGGAACGAACAGGTCCCGATCAAGCCGGGCATGATGATCGTCATTCCGATGGGCACCAATCACGCAGGACTGGTGCAAACGTCGACGGTGCCGCTGCGCTTTATCTCGATCAAAACGCCGCCGCAAGCGCCGACCGACGTCCACTTCACGCACTAGCACTTGATCGTCGGGGCAGCGCTGGCCGTCTCGCTGGTGCAAACGACGATTCCGCTCGGGGCGCTCGGATATCCGGCCGGTCTCGCGCTCGACGGCGGCGCGACGACCTTGCGCGTACCGGTGCACGCGGGGCTCGAACGCGTGGTGCTGCATTTCCCGTTAACCGCGCGAGGATCGCAGGCCGGCGCGTTCGTGCGCGCCGAGGTCAACGGACGCGATGTCGGGTCGATCGAGGGCGACCGCCTGCGCCACGCCACGCTGGATGCCGACGTCCCGGTCGGGGCGGCGGCGAAGAGCGTCGACATCGTGCTGCTTTCCCGCTTTCCGGAGTGTGGGAGCGCAGCGCCGGGCGAGGCGCTGATCGGCGCGCAAGGAACGGTGACCTTCGTTCAACGGGCGCAAAACGCGGATCGAGCTCGGGCGGGGCTCGCGACGTACGCGAGCGCATTTACCGTGCTCGAACCTCCGCAGCCCGACGCCGCCTGGCAATCGAGCGCGCTCGTCGCGGCATACGCGCTCCACGTGCGTGAGGATTGGCGGCGCGTCAGCGTCACGCTCGGTGCGACGCCGGCGCCGGATGCGGTGAGCGTGCGCGATCCGCGCGGCATCCGGCTTCCGCCTGCCGTTGCCGCACCGCAAAAACTCTCGATGCGCGATCTCGGCGTGATGCCCCTCGCGCAGCGCGGCGAACGCCTGCGCGTCGATATTCCTTTTACGCTCGCGCAATTGGGCGGCGCGCCGCAGCTGCTGGTTGCCCACCTTGCGGTGCACGCGTCGGCGCCCGGGCGGGTCGTGGCGTTTTTCAACGGCCGCGACGTCAATGAATTTCCGTTCGAGGGGGGCGAGCGCGCGGTGCGCATACCGCTGCCAAGCGCGGCTCTTCGCGGAGCGAACCTGCTGCGTCTCGACGTTCGATTCGATCGGCCGTCCCGCTTTTGCGAGGGGTCCGCGCCGTCGCTGCGAGTGGATCCAGCGAGCACCTTGCAGTGGAGCGGCCACGCCGACATCCCTTCGACGCTCGAGCGCGCGCTCGGCGAACTCTCCGGCCGCGTCACGGTTGAAAGCGATCCGGCGATCTTTCCCCACGCGTTCGCCGTGATGAATGCGATTGGCTCGATCAATCGCTCGATCCGCGAGCTGGATACGCGCGCACTTGCAGCGTCTTCCCCCGGGCCCGGCGCGATCATCGAGATCGGCGCGCCGCCCGACATCGCGCCGCGGGACGGAGCGTCGTACGGCGAGGTGCGCATTATGGCCCCGGATCGAATTCTCGTGTCGTACGTCGGCAATCCGGCGGTCCTCGACCGGCTCGTGCAGCTGGCACCGCTCCTGGCGGGATCCAACGGGACGCACTTCGTCTTCGGCACGAACGGCGCGCCGGTGAACGAAGGCGCCCCTAGGCCGACGCGCGAGCAGACGCGTCAACGCATTCGGGTAGCACTTTACGTGATTTTCGGCATCGTCTTGGTGCTCGCCACCGCGCTCGTCGCGCGCCGGGCAAGGCGATTCTCGTGAGCCCAATTACGTTCAGTTACGATCTTGCGCTGGGACTCGGGTTCGCGATCGTCGCCGTGGCCATACTCTTTGCGGCCTTTCGCATCGACGACATGGCGTTCGATTCGATGTACTGGTGGACGTTCTTCGTGCACCTTCATGCGACGTGGCGGGGGAACACGACCGTCGAAGAGCTGCACGCGCGGCGGCAGCAGCGCATCGCCATCTTCGTCGCGTGCTGGCATGAGGAAGACGTTATCGAGCAGATGCTCGCGTATGCCACCTCCGCGATCGACTACGATCACTTCGATATCCTCGTGGGCGTCTATCCCAATGACGCCGCGACACGAACGAAGGTCGAGGCGCTGGCGCAACGCCACCCCAACGTTCACGCGGTGATCAACGACCGGCCCGGTCCCACGACGAAAGCGCAAAACCTCAACTGCGTCTACCGCGCGATGCTGGCGATTGAGGGCGACGACCCGTTCGAGATCGTGGTCCTTCACGACGTCGAGGATGTGATTCACCCGCTTTCCCTACGGCTGTACAATCGCTTCGTTCCGCAATCGCAGCTGCTTCAGATCCCCGTGTTCGCGCTCGAGTACCCGTGGTGGGAGTTCGTCGGATGGACCTATGCGGACGAATTTGCCAAGAACCACTGTAAGGACATGTTGCTGCGAGAGCGATTGGGCGCGTTCGTGCCGTCGGCCGGCGTCGGCACGGCCTTTGCGCGCAGCGGTCTCGACCGCGTCGCGGAGAGCGAGCTCGACCTCTTTCCGGAGGGCGCGCTCACCGAGGATTACCAATTTGCGCTACGCCTCTATCAGCACGGCTTGCGCACGTCGTTCGCGTTGCTGCGCCTTTCGCCGCAACACCTCGGAGCGCCGAAGACGGCGGCGGCGTATATCGCGACGCGCGAATATTTTCCCAATAAAGCGAGCGCCGCCATTCGCCAAAAGTCTCGCTGGGTTGCGGGAATCTGTCTTCAAGCATGGCAGCGAACCGGATGGCACGGGAACCTCGCGACGCGCTACATGCTCTATCGCGATCGCCGCGGACTGATCGGAAACCTCGGCGCGTACGCGGGCTACGCGGTGTTCGTGGCCTCGCTCGCGCTCGTGATCTGGAATCATCTCGACCGCCGCGTGTTTACGCCGATCGTACCGAACGAGCGCTGGGTTTGGATCCTGCTTTTGTTCGTGCTCGCTTCGACACTGCTGGAACTGGTGCAAGGTGCGTGCTTCACGACCTGGATTTACGGATGGCGGGCCGGCGTGCTCTCGGTCGCGCGCGCGCCGGTCGCCGCGTACATCAACGGCCGGGCGACGGTCCGTGCGTTGCGCACCTTTTTCGGGTCGCTGATTCGCGGTGAGCCGATGAAGTGGGCCAAGACCGCGCATGTCTTTCCGAGCGCGAATACGCTCGAGGAGTTTACTCGCGAAGCGAGGTCATGAGGAGGCTGGAACACCCAGGCGCGCTTGCCGGCGCCGATGCGCGGCGAGATAGCGCAGATCCTCGGCGTAGGTCGTCGGATACACCTTGGGGACGGGGCAGCCGTTCAGAGCGTCGTCGACGTTGCGAAACGTGAAGGTACAGGTGTTGCAGAGCGCCGCCGTGTTGCGATCGCTGCTCTCGCGCACGATATCGACTTCGACGCAGATCGAGGTCGCGCCGGTGTAGGTGACGCGTGAGGTGAAGTGCAGCGTATCGCCGGAACGCACGGGCTGGAGAAAATTGATGCGGTTCACCGCGACCAGGAGCGCGCGATCCGGCGCGACCAGCTCGGCACATGCCGCGGCATGCAGGTAGGCGCGATGGATGACGAAGCCGCCGGATATTTTGAGCGCGGCGCGCTCGTGCTCGAGGTGCGGCTGTTCGTAGCTGCGCTCCACGAGGTCGCAGAGCAATCGCCCGTCGAAGCCGCGCCCTTCGAGCGCCATATGCAATTCGGCGAGCATCGCCCGCTCTTGCGGGGTGGGCGGCTCGACCGCGGCGCCCTCGCCCGGCGACGCGCGCCGCTCGAGTGCTTCGGCTTTACGCCGGCGCTCGACCTCACTTTGATAGGTCATCGGCGGCAGCTCGATGCCGCGCGGCAGCGCGACCATCGTAAAGTAACACGACCCGAAGTGGGTGTCACCGGGCTGTTCGACGCGGATCCCGACTTCGAGCGAACTCGTGCCGACGTAATTGACCCGCGAGAGCATCGTCAGGTCGCGCGAGACGTCCAGGGCACCGCGCAAGCGGATCTGATCGATCGCCGCGGTGACGAAGTGCACGCCCGGACGATCCGCCTCGGCATACGCGAGCGCCGTCTGTTCGGCCAGGCGGTCGAGCACCTCGAGCAGCAGTCCGAAGCGAAAGCTGCGCCGCAATCCAGGGTCGACGCTCAGCGGTAGGATCTGGGTGATCGAGGTGTCGGCGGGCCGCTTCATTTACATTTAGAAGTAGGCGCGCTGCAGCCAGGTGGCGGCAAGCGCGGGCCGCTCGGCGTCTTCGACGATAACCTCGGCATGCCAGGTGAGCGTTGCCGAACCCTCGCCGGCCGGGACCACGTCGTCGAGCGTGAAGCCGGCGCGAATGCGCGATCCCGAGGGGACCGGCCCGATAAAACGGATTCGGTCGAATCCGTAATTCAGCACCATGGCGCAGCGAAAGGCAACGCACTGCGAGAGCAACACCGGAAGAAGGCTGAGCGTCAAAAAGCCGTGGGCGACGGTGGTACCATACGGAGATTCACTCGCGGCGCGGACCGGGTCCACGTGAATCCACTGACGATCCTGCGTGACCTCGGCGAATCGGTCGATCGCCTCCTGCGTGACCGTCAACCAGTCGCTCAGGACGGACGTGCCGCGCATCGACTCGACCTGCGCGAACGAGTCGATCGCGGGTTTCACGTTTTCGCGCCTTCGCCCACGAGCAGTCCGGCGTACCGCGTGCGCAGTTCGCGCTTGAGGAACTTGCCGACGCCCGTGCGCGGGATCGCCTCGACGAACAGCACGCGATCGGGAATTTGCCAGTTCGCGAGGTGCTGAGTGAGCCACGTGCGCAGCGTTTCTTCGTCAAGCTCGTGTCCTTCGCGCAGCACGACCGCCGCGACCGGACGCTCTTGCCACTTCGGATGTGCGAGCCCAAACACGCAGGCTTCGCGCACGGCCGCGTGACCCATGATCGTGTTCTCCACCTCGACCGACGAAATCCACTCGCCTCCCGACTTGATGAAGTCTTTGACGCGATCCACGATATCGAGATAGCCGTACTCGTCGATCGTGCATACGTCGCCGGTATGAAACCAGCCGTCCGGCGTGAACGCGATCGCCGTCGCCGCGTCGTTGTTGTAGTATTGCGTCGTGACTGCGTAGCCGCGCACGAGCAGCTCGCCGCGCGAGACACCGTCGGCGGGAACGTCGTCGCCGTGCTCGTCGACCAAGCGCCACTCGACGATTGGCGCGAAGCGCCCGGCTTTGTAGCGCTCCTCGCGCTGGCGCTGCGGATCGTTTGCGAGTTCGGAGGCCGGCGAGTTGACCGTGCCGATCGGCGACATCTCGGTCATGCCCCAAGCATGAACGCCTTCGATGCCGAGTGCTTCGAGGCCGTCGAAGAGCGAACGGGGCATCGCCGAGCCGCCGATGACGATTCGGCGCAGATCGGGCAACCGGTCGTTGTCCGCGACCAGCGCGTCCCGCACCGCCATCCACACCGTCGGCACGCCGGCGGCAAGGGTCACGCGTTCGTTCTTACACAGTTCGATGACGCTCGGCGCGTCGAGGCGATCCATCGGCATGATGAGGTCGGCGCCGATCATCGGCGCGATGAACGGAAATCCCCAGGCGTTGACGTGAAACATCGGCACGATCGGCAGAATCCGATCGCGTTCGCGCGCTCCGAGAAAATCGGGAAGCGCGCTGGCCATCGCGTGAATGTACGTCGATCGATGGGAGAAGAGCACGCCTTTGGGATCCCCGGTGGTCGCCGACGTGTAGCATAGGATCGCGGCCGAACGTTCGTCGACCTGCGGCCACGCGTACTCCTCCGGCTGATCCGCGACGAGCGTATCGTAGTCGAGCGCGCCCTCGAACGGCTCGCCCAGGCGCCCCATCGAAACGAACGTGCGTTGCGCCTGCGGCTGCAGCACGCGGGCGGCGTGCACGGCCTTGGCGAGCGAGGCATCGAAGAACACGATGCGGTCGCCCGCATGATCGAGAATGAAGGCGACCTGATCGGCGAAGAGGCGAATGTTCACGGTGTGGAGCACCGCGCCGATCATCGGCACCGCATAGTACAGCTCCATGTGGCGATGGCCGTTCCAGGCAAACGAGGCCACGCGATCGCCGGCCCGCACGCCCAGCTCCGCGAGTGCGTTCGCAAGCTTGGCCACCCGTTTGGCAAAGGCGGCATAGTCGATGCGAACGATATCCGGGCCGTCGCGCGCGACGATGCCCTTGCGCGGATGTGCGCGCGCAGCGTGCTCGAGGATCGAGTGGATCGCGAGCGGCCGATCCGGCATGGTGCTTAGCATAAAAACCCCCGAATCGCGGAGAGTGCGTCGTCGTGCATGACGATGCCAAAGTGGTTCGCGTCGATTTCGCGCACGAGAGCGCCGGGCCTCGACCTCGAGAATGCGGAGAGGTCGTGCTTCGTGACCACGAAACCGTTCGGTGCGGCAAGCGGACGCGCAGCGCGCAGCAGCAGGACCGGAATCGAAAGTGACTCCCAGAGGGCGGCCGGCGAATGGGTCGCCGCGTACGCCGCATCCTCGAGGACCGCGCCAAGTTTCGTGCGCGCGCGAACGCCTCGTTCGGTCGGTTCGACTTCGTACCGGTAGTGCCGCTCCCAGTGATCGCTCCACGGAGAAGCAAGGCCCAAACTTCGCACCGCTTTCACGTAGTCGTCGGCGTTGCGGTAGATCCAACTCAATCGTGTCGCGTTGCGCGCGAGGGCCGCTGCGGCGGTGGCGCTCGGAAGGCCGAGCCCATCGATCAGCACGAGTTTGCCGATCTGCTTCTTTTCATCGATCGCGACCGCGTTCATGCCGACAAACGCACCCATGGAGTGACCCACCAAATCGAATTCGGCCAGATCCAAGCGCTGCGCGACTTCGAAGACGTCGCGGGCGTGGCGCAACCACCCATAGGTCCCGCTCTCGCTCTTCTCGCTCAATCCCCGCCCGCGTAGATCGAGCGAGACGACCTGCCGTCCCGCATCCGCGAGCATATCGCGAATCGGCGTGAAGATGCGAGCATTCGACGAAATGCCGTGCACGCAGACGACGGCGCGGCCCGTGGGCGAGCCAACGCGCTCCACACGAACGCGACCCGATGAAAGGGGAAGATCCATGCCATCGGCGGTCATCATTGCAAGAATCGTTCGATCTCGTCGAGCGTTTCCTGCGCGGCCATGATCCCGAAGTGATTCGCCGGTATCTCCACGCCCTTCGCGCTGGGCACCGCGGCGAGGAACTCGTCGTAATCCGCCTGCGTCACGACGAACCCGTCGGGACCGCCCAGCGGCACGGTCGCGCGCAGCAGCAACGTCGGCAGCGTTAACAGCGGCCAAACCGCGCGAGGATCTTGGGTCGCGCCGTAGGCCGCGTCTTCGCCCACGGCTGCGGCGTCGGTGCGCGGACGCACCGCGCCGTCGCCGGCGATTAGATCGTAGCGGTAGTGCGCTTCCCACAGGTCGTTCCAGGGCGTTGCAAGGCCCGCGCCGCGAACCGCGGCGACGTACTCGTCGGCCGTGGGGAAGGTGCCCTTGAGGCGCCCGAGTCCCGCGAGGATAGCCGCGAGCGCCGTTTGCGAGGGGACGCCGAGCCCATCGATGAGCACCAGGCGACGGATGTGCGTTCCGCGATCGATCGCCGCCGCGGTCATGCCGATGAATGCGCCCATCGAATGGCCCACGTAATCGAACTGCTCGATCCCCATGGCTTGCGCGGCTTCGAGAATGTCGCGCGCGTGATTCTCCCAGCCGTAGCTGCCCTTCTC
>DATKPZ010000220.1:0-6466 GCA_035523815.1 Alphaproteobacteria bacterium | reverse complement strand
TCCTGTTTCAACGCCTGCACCGGCCGACGTGCTGGCCGCGCCCGACGGGAACATCTACTTCGCATCGCAATACACCTATCCGTCCACTGGAGGCTCGATCTTCTCCGCGCCGATTATCGGCTGCTGCTCGTTCAGCGATATTCAGATCGGCATCAGCGGGCCCAGCTCGGTAAACGGCATGACGCTCGACACGAGCGGACAGACCCTGTGGTTTACCGATTCCGGCAGCGGTAGCGTCGGATTCTTTCCGATCCCTTGTTCGGGAAGCTGCACCGTGACCGAACTTCCTTCCGGCAATACCTGGTGCCAAGATTGCGGCGCGCGGCATCGGCCGTTGACGCATTCAAACCTTCGCCCCCGAACCCACCGCGATGTGTGCTGCGGTAATCCGTTTGCGGCACTTACCGGCATCGTTGCCGCGCCCGACGGCTACCTCTACGTTGCCGAACCCGGCGCCAATGAGATCGATCGACTGAGTCCAACGGTCTGGGAGAGCTGCATCGGCGAAAGTTGCGCCTACACGTCGATAACGCTTCCGAACGCAAGCGCACTTCCGCAGGATCTCACGATCGGTCCCGACGGCAACGTGTGGTTCACCGACACGACCGGCTACGTCGGGTTCGTCGCGCTCAACACGTGTGCGAGCGGCACTTGCAAAGCGTTCGAATATCACGTGGGCGGGTCGCCCTGGGGAATCACCGCTGGTCCAGACGGCAATATATGGTTCACCGACAGTTCGACCAACAAGATCGGCAAGGTGGTGCTGTGATGACGCGACGCTTGTACGCAGCACTCGCCGGGATCGTGCTCCTCTCCGCGTGCGGCGGCGGGAGCAAAGGCGGGTCGCTCCCGCCGGCGTCGACCGGTCCGCAATCCAAGAAGGTCGGAACCGCGACGTTCACGCTCAAGATTCCGAGCCAAGCCACGATGACCAAGCTACGCCGGCGCTACTACCAATCGCAGGCTACGCAAGGCGTCGCGATCGACTGGAGCTCGAGCAATCCGGCCGCGCCGGATTATTCCGCGCCGATTTCCGCGACGTGCCCAGGTACGCTGCCCGCGGGCGTTTTGACCTGCGGACCCGATCCTCTCGACAGCGGGACCGACTACACGTTCCAGCTCCAGATTCCAGCGGGAACGTATCCGCATTTCACGGTCACCACCTTCGACGTTGCGCCGAGCGGCGGGACATTCGCCGGCAACATGCTCGCGCAAGGGCAGCTGGCCGCTCCCGTTGTGATTACCGGCGGAACGAGCAATACCGTTCCGAGTCTCACGTTTTACGGCATCCCGGCCTCGGTGAGCTTTCAGCCCGGCCCCGCGCAATCGCACGTCGTCACCTACAACGGCAATCTCGCGGTGATCGGGAACGCGCCGCAAACGTTCTTCGCGCAAGCCGTCGACGCCGATGGCTTCGTGATCGACAGCACCGACAGCGGCGCACCGGCGGTAACCGTCGCTGAATCGGCCAGCGACTCGCCGCAAGAGTTCACCGTAGCAACGACGGCGACGCCGTACGAATATACACTCACGGCGACGAACGCATCGGCAAACGCGACGATCGATCTCACCGCGACACCGGGCGGCACCGGACTTTCAGCCGTTACCGATCCGGTGGTGGTAACGCCGATTCAGGAGATGTGGACGACGCAGGCGGGCGGCACGCCGGCAAACTTCGGCCTTTACGGCTATCCGCTCTATCCAAGCAACTCGTACGACCCGGCGAACCCGATCGACCATTCCGATCCGCAACTCTGCGGCGGAGGCGAGTGCAATTGGTCGTGGGCCGCGATGGCGCCGAACGGTAACATCTGGGCGATCGGACAAGGTTACGGCCTGTTTTCATTCTCGCAAGGCTCCGCCTCCCAAGGCGTGATCGCGCCGGCGAGCGCTTCGTCGATTCCGCTCGGCCCTAGTCCGCAAGGCCTCGCATTTGATGAAAGCGGGAGGCTGTACCTCGCCGATTCCTCCAGTGAAACCATCACGATCTACGATTCGGGCACGGCCGCGCAACTCGCGCAGATTACCGGCATCCTGAGCCCGGCAGGCATCGCGGTCGCACCGATGGCGGCGAACGTGCCCTCCGCGCTCGTCGGCTCGATTTGGGTCGGCTGCTCGACTAACATCTGCGCGTACACGCCGTACGCCGGCTCAACGCCTACGCCAATCAGCGTCAGCACCGACGGGACACTCTCGTTTGCAGTAGGTCTTGCATTCGATCAATCCGGGAATTTGTGGGTCTACGACGAACTTAACGGTGTTATCTCCGTGTACTCAATTGGCGGAAATGCAACCAACGCGTCCGTCTCGCGCGTCGCCGTCTCGCCTACATTGGGGGGGATCGATCCTCCGTACGGATCCTACATCGGCTCGAGGCAACTCGGCGTCGCTGTCCAAGGCACCGGATGGATTGGCGGCCCCGGATCGCTCAACGGAATGTTCTCGTTCACCGAGAGCGGCAGCAGCCTTAACCCAAGCTCAAACTTCTCGAGTTTCCCCAGCGTCTGGTCGGTGATGATCGCGCCGTAGCGCCTACCGCAAGAAGAACACCGCGGTCATGATCGCGCCGATCGCGATCACGATCAGGCGCCCGTAGATTGGCGGAATGCGTCGAAACAGATGCGCTCCGACGTACCCGCCGATCAGCGCGACGATCGCCATCGGGATCGCGTAGCGCCAATCGATGATGCGCACGATCAGAAACGGCACGATCGAGAAGCCGTTGATGGCTACGGCGAGCACGTTCTTCATGCCGTTGGTCGCGTTGAAGCTCGGTAAGCCGGAGAACGCGAGGAGTGCAAGCATCATGATCCCGATACCCGCGGTGAAATAGCCCCCGTAGAGCGCGACGAAAAACTGTGCGACGTATTGCCAGGTTTGATGCGTCGGATCGCCCTGATGTGGTCTGGTCAAGAGGGGACTTGCCGCGAAAAGGGCTGTGGCGAAAAGCAACAGCCACGGAATCAGCCGATTGAACGCCGCAGGCGGCGTGAGCAGCAGCAGCGTCGCGCCGAGCATGGCGCCGATGATGCTGATCGCAACCATCACGTAGAGCATGCGCTTGTGCGCCTGAACGTCACCCCAGTAAGCGCGTGCGCCGCCGAGTGTACCGACCCACATCGCCGCGCTGTTGGTGGCGTTGGCGGGGATCGACGGAACGCCGGCCAGGATCAACGCAGGAAAGCTCAAGAAGCTTCCGCCGCCCGCGATGCTGTTCATGGCGCCCGCAAAAAAAGCTGCCCCGATGGGCAGCAGATTAGGACCCGGCAGCGCTTTTCTCGCGTTTCGTAACGCGGTACACGCGACGCACGTTGCGCAGTCCCTCGAGCTTGGTTAGGATCTTATGCAGATGATCGAGATCGCGAATCATCACGGTGAGGCTTGTCACGGCCATCCCGTCTCGCCGCACGCGCGCCGTCACCGAACTTACCGTCGTCTTGAGCTCGGCGAACACAGCCATGATATCTTGCAAGAGTTGCGCGCGGTCTTCGGCCTCAACCTCAACGTCGACCGAGTGCATCATATCGGCGCTCGCGACCCACTGCGCCTGCAAAATTCGCTCCGGCGTCGCACTCATGTAGGCGACGTTCGGGCAGTCGGCGCGATGAACGCTCACGCCGCGACCGATCGTCACGTAGCCGATGATCGGGTCGCCCGGAACCGGCGAACAGCATTTCGAGAGGCGCACCAGCACGTCGTCGACGCCCGCGATCCGCACGCCGCTCGATTTACGCGCGGTCTTGCGTACGGCCGGTTTGCGAATCTGCGTGAGGTCGACGACGTTGTCGCCTTTGATCTCCTCGCGGATGCGGTTGACCACCGACTGCGCCGAGGCGTCGCCGAAGCCGATCGCCGCGAACAAGTCCGTCGGCGTCGGATAGTTCATCCGGTGGGCAATGCGCTCGAGTAGCTCCCCACGCGCGAGATCCGGCCGCAGGCGCTCGCGGGCGAGCTCGGACTCGACGGCCTCTTGGCCGGCAAGCACGTTCTCTTCACGCTGTTCCTTGCGGAACCACTGCTTGATCTTGTGTTTGGCGCCGCCGGTCTTGACGATCGAGAGCCAGTCGAGCGAGGGGCGGCCGCTGGATTTATTGACGAGAATCTCGCAAATATCGCCGTTCTGCAATGAGGTGTCGAGCGGCACGATCCGACCGTTGACCTTGGCGCCCACGCAGTGGTTGCCCACGTCGGTGTGGACCTGATACGCAAAGTCGAGCGGCGTCCCGCCGGCGGGAATCGAGAACACGTCGCCGCGCGGCGAAAAGACGAAGGCCTGCGAATCGAACAGATCGAGCTTGAGGTTTTCCATGAACATGCGCGAGTCGCGCATGTCCTTCTGCCACTCGAGCAGCGCGCGCAGCCACGAGAGCTTGTTCTCGAACTGATCGGCCTTGCTGCCTTCTTTATAGCGCCAATGCGCGGCGATGCCGTACTCGCTGGTGCGGTGCATCTCCCAGGTGCGAATCTGGATCTCGAGCGGTTCGCCCTGCGGCCCCACGACCGTCGTATGCAACGACTGATACATATTGGGCTTGGGCATCGCGATGTAATCTTTGAAGCGTCCCGGCAGCGGCGTCCACATCGCGTGCACGGCGCCGAGCGCCGCATAACAGTCTTTGACCGAATCCACGATGATCCGGATCGCCGTCAAATCGTAAATCGTGGAGAAGTCGCGGCCCTTCTTGATCTTGGAGTAAATCGAGTAGAAGTGCTTCGGCCGCCCTTGAATCTCGGCGTTGACGCTCATCGCCGCGAACTCACCGCGCAGCCGCGCGATCGCCTCGTGCACGTCGTCCTCGCGCTCGCGCCGCGTTTTGGCGACGCGCTCCACGATCTCGCGGTAGCTTTCAGGATCGAGATAGCGCAAGCACTCGTCCTCGATTTCCCACTTGATCTTCCAGATGCCGAGGCGGTGCGCAATCGGCGCGTAGATGTCGAGCGTTTCGCGCGCGATGGAAAGGCGTTTGGCCGGCGGCAGGCTCGCCAGCGTGCGCATGTTGTGCAGCCGGTCGGCGAGTTTGATGATGATAACGCGGATGTCGCGTGCCATCGCCATGAACATCTTGCGCAAATTCTCGACTTGCGCGTCCTCTTTCGATTGATACGGAATGCGGGTCAGCTTGGTGACCCCTTCCACCAGGCCCGCGATCTCTTCCCCGAATTCCGCCGTCACCTGTTCGCTTGTGACCGAGGTGTCCTCCACGACGTCGTGGAGCAGCGCGGCCGCGATCGTCTGACGGTCCATCTCGAGCTCGGCCAGGATGCCGGCTACGGCGAGCGGGTGCTCGATGTAGGACTCGCCCGAGGCGCGGCGCTGCCCGTCGTGGGCGCGGTCAGCGACCTCGTAGACGCGGCGCAGCCACTCACCGTCGAGGGTGGGGTCGTAGGTCTGGACGGCGCCGATCAGTTCCGCAATCGTCATGGGAGTATCTGCCTATACTCTCATAATCGACCCAGCGTGGCAACGAAAAGTGTCCTTGAGGCGAAATCAGCGAGTCAGGGCGCCTTCTTCAGGAAGTTGATGCTGTCGATCTTGCCGTCCGCGCCGATCATCAGCTGCTCGAAGACGGGGGCATTGGTGCATTCCATCCGATAGGTATAGCCGATTTCACCGGGCGGGCCCCCGACGATCGGAAAATGGCCCACCCACACGATGCGCACGAGCGCGCCGTAGCTGCTCAGCGCCTTGGACATGTTGGAGATGGCCTCATCCGTCAGACTCGCTTGCGCAGCCGGCGCGTAATGCGCTTTTTCCACGACGCCTGCCTGCCACGCGACGAATTCGTGCCGGGCGACCGTCGTAATCGCGGGATCCTCGGGTGGTAGGGTCGGAGTTGCGGTCGGCGTCGGCCGAGCGCCTGCGCCGAGCGTCAGCACGAGCGCGGCGCTAATAACGAATGAACGAAACAACCTCAACCCCCGGGAGCACCTCGCGGCCTTTGAGCACATCGAGCTCGATCAGAAACGCAAACGCGTCGATGTGTGCGCCCAAGCGTTCGAGAAGCCGGCGCGTGGCCGCCGCGGTACCGCCGGTCGCGAGCAGATCGTCCACGACCACCACGTGCTCCCCGTTACCCAAGGCATCCGCGTGAATTTCCAGTGAGTTCGTTCCGTATTCCAGCGCGTACGATTCCGAAAGTTTGCTGAACGGGAGTTTGCCCGGCTTGCGCACCGGGATGAACCCCGCACCGATTGCGTAGGCAAGCGGGGCTCCGAGCATATAGCCTCGCGCCTCGACACCCACCACGTAATCGATCTTTTGGTTCTTGAATCGATCCACGAACAGATCGATCGCCTCCTTGAACCCGTCCTTGTCCTTGAGCAACGGTGTGATATCGCGGAAAAGGATTCCCGGAAGCGGAAAATCGGGAATCGCTCGAATGAGTTCTTGTGCCTTCACGACGGACCCGGATTCACCAGTGAAATACCAAGACCTTCGGAGGCTCGCCGTCGCCCTCGCATGTTC
>DATKPZ010000219.1:0-10518 GCA_035523815.1 Alphaproteobacteria bacterium | reverse complement strand
GCGGCGATTCCGCTCGCCGGCCTCACCGCATACCGCGCGACATTTACGCGCGGTCAGCTGCAGCCGGGCGAAACCGTGCTCATCCCGGGAATCGGCGGGGGCGTGCAGTCGTTCGTGCTGCTCTTCGTCAAGGCCGCCGGTGCGCGCGCTATCGTGACGTCGGGAAGCGAAGCCAAGCTCGAACGTGCCCGTGCACTCGGCGCGGACGTAGCGATCAACTATTCAAACGAAGAGTGGCACAAGCAGATCAAACGCGGCGACGTCGATCTGGTTGTCGACTCCTCGGGCGGCGACACCCTCAACAAGGCGCTGGGACTCTTGCGCCCCGGCGGCCGCGTGGTGCTGTACGGCGGCACGCGTCTCGAGTCGACGGTGCGCATCTTTCCGATCTTTTGGAATCATCTGGATATCCGCGGAACGTCCATGGGCAGCCCTGAAGACTTTCGCGGCATGCTGGATTTCGTCACCAAGCACGCGATCCGGCCGGTCGTCGATCACGTCTATGCAATGGATGAAGCGGCGGCGGCGGCCGAACGTCTCGCGCGAAGCGATCAGTTCGGCAAGATCGTCTTGACGATCGACTAGGCGCTATCGCGGGCGCGAGTACTCGTACAATTTTTCGAGCTTGAGCATGGCGCCCAATTCAGCCGCAATGACGGGTGCATGTTCGGCGCCGACGATCGACTCCCACGACGGGTTAAGGATCGTGTTCTCGTGCTCGGTCATCGGGCGCTCGAGCACGCGGGCGTGCACCGTTCCTTCTTCAGTCAGTGCGATGAGGTAGGCGAGCAGTTGGCGCGCCATCGCCGGCCAGAGCATCGGCCGCTGCGTCCCATAGATCGCGAGAACGAGATCGGGGATCGTCATCGGCCGCTCGTGCAGCGCCGCGAGCAGCTCGGCCTCGCGAGCTTGGCGATGTGCGATGTATTCAAGAATCTTCGCGCCCGCGTCTTCGACGATCGGACCGTGGCCGCCGTAGATCCGCCGCGCCTCGGGGAACTCGTCGTTCAGGCGCTGCAGCGTGCGTTGATACGGACGCATCGCGCCGCCCGGCGGCGCGATGACGACGGTGCCTTCGCCCAAGATCACGTCGCCGGTGAAAAGCGCGCGTTCGCCGGGTTCGTAGAGCGTCACGTGTTCGAACGTGTGGCCGGGCGCATCCATGACCCGCAGGGTGAGCTCCGCAACGCGCCAGTCCCGATCGAGTTCGAACGTGCGATCGTGCGCCACCGCCGAATGAGGATGCACCCACACGCTCGCGCCGGTGCGCGCGGCCAGCGGCGCTGCCGCCGGTGCATGATCCGGATGGCCGTGCGTGACCGCAATCGTCGAAATGCGCAGTCCGCGCTCAGCCGCGTTTGCGAGCAGCGCGTCCAGATGCCGTTCGATCGACGGACCCGGATCGATGACGAGCGCTTCGCCCGCTCCCACGTCGATCACATAGGAATTGGTTCCGGTTAACGTCATCGGGGACGGATTCGGCGCGCGGACCAAGGCGATGCGGCTCACCATCGTCCCTCTAACGCTTGCGGCAGCTGCACCCCTGCCGACGGAGGCAGATCGGGCATGATGGTGACGATCGGTTTCTCACGCGCAAACGCGAGCAGCGCATCGATGCTTGCGAAGGCGGCGAGCCGCTCCAAGTGTTTGATCGTAGGGAAAACCAGGAGCATCTCGCCGTCGCGATGCGCTTCGAGCGCGTGCTGCGGCGAAAGCCAGCGTGCGTCGTGCGTCTCGACGCTGTCCGCGATTCCGAGCGCCCCGGGCGGCGCGGCGGCGATGAAGAAGTGCGTGTTGAACCGGCGCGGCTCACCAGCCGGAGTGATCCAATGCGAGAAGAGCGTAAGCCCCGCGGGGTCGATCTCGACGCTCGCTTCTTCACGCAATTCGCGCGCTGCCGCGTGCAGCAAGGCGTGCCCGTCGCGCAGCGAGATCGCCGGTTGATCCACGGCGAGTTCCAAGGGAGCGGTGGCGCGAAACTCCGCGACGATGCGCTCGTCGCTCCACCCCGGCGCCGCGCCCCGCTCGTAGTCCTCGCTGTCGACCGCGCCGCCAGGAAAGACGAAGGCCCCGGGCATGAACGGGCTCGCCGCGCTGCGGCGCAACATCAGCACTTCGGTTGCGTTCGGCGCCGGACGGACCAGGATCACCGTTGCGGCAAGGCGCGATGAGGGGACCACCTGCGCAGGGTTCGGCGGCAATTGCCCGTCCCCCATTGACCGGTGGCCCCTCATGCGTTACGGAACGAGGACGGTATTGATGACGTCGATGACGCCGTTCGACTGGTAAACGTCGGGAACGGTGATGGTCGCGCGATCGCCGTGGTCGTCGATCAGCATGATATTGCTGCCATTCATCTCGGCGGTGAGGTCGCCGCCTTCAACGGTCTTGAGCGCGGCCTTTCCTCCGCCGTTTTGAATCATGCGCTCGATGTCGGCCGAGCTCAGGCGCCCCGCGACGACATGATAGGTCAGCACTTTGGTCAAGAGCGCCTTATCGCCGGTGACCTTGTCCACGGTGGTCTTGGGCAGTTTCGCAAACGCGGCGTTGGTCGGCGCAAATACCGTAAATGGCCCCGGACCCTCGAGCGTTTGAACCAATCCGGCCTTTTTCACGAGCGCGACCAGCGTCGTATGATCTTTGGAATTCACGGCGTTTTGCACGATGTTCTTGCTTGCGTACATCGCTGCGCCGCCGACCATCGGATCAGCGGCTAGCGCCGCCGTAACGGCTCCCCCGAGTAAAAGTACTGCAGCAAGCGCTGCGACCCCGAAATTTTTCATGAGCGTTCTCCTTGTACAGGAGCTAACGGGGGAGGCAGCAGTTTGGATTTAGGAACATGAGCACGACGCACAACGCAAGCAACCAATTGACTGCGTGTGAGGTCCAGCAGTAGACGCACGGCATTCGCGTGACGAAGAGCAGCGAATACGCCAGCACCGCCGAGACGCCGGCGGCCATCAGCGAGGCCACGAGGAGGACTGCGAGCCCGCTCCGATCGGTTGCCGGCCAAACGGCGAGGCCGAGGAGCGGATAGTACCAGATGCCGATCAGGGCGTTGGGGACGCCCCCGAAGAGGCGCGCCCGCGGCGTTTGGACGACGCTGGGCTCAGCGAGCTCGCCTCGGGCGGCTGCGCGGCCCTTGCGTAGCATGAAAACCGAAGCGTAGAGACCAACTCCGCAGAGCATCGTGACTATCGCCCGTAACACCATCCCGATCTCACCTGCCTCTTGAAGCCCATCGGCAAACGTCTGGGAGCGATTGCGATGCTCGCCGCCTCGTTTACGCTGGCCGCCCTGGTCATTCGCTTTCAGCCGCTGGTCGAGCGTGAGATTCGCTCGCTCGGCCTTTCCGCCTACCCTTTGGCAATCGCGGTCTTCGCGGTCGTCGCTTCGGCGCCGTTCTCGGTGACCGATGCACTGGCAATTATGAACGGCGCGATCTTCGGTCCGGTCAAGGGGTCGATCGTGAATGCGATTGGCCTTGTGCTCGCGGCGCTCATCGGCTACTGGATCAACCGGCATGCGTCTCGTATGCTTGATTTGGATGCCTATCTCGAACGCGTGCCGGCGTGGGTCCGGCGGTTCCCGATCGGCTCGCCCGCGTTCCTCATGGCGGTGCGTATCATTCCCGGCTTCGGTGGAACCGTTGCCACCGCGAGCGCGGCAACCTTTCGCGTGCCGGTTTGGCGACACGTCTGGACGATGTGCGCGATCGCCGTGCCGATTTGCACCGTGCTCGCGATCTTCGGAGATCGCGTGACGGTCGTCGTGCACAACTACGAACATCGGGCTCATGTGTACTGGGAGGCGCATCGCCCGCATCTACATCTGCCGCATCGCGTGAAAGTGACACCGAAACCGTGACCACCGATTCGATCGTGATGATTGACGAGCCGGCCGCTTTGGCGGCGCTCTGCGAGCGGATTGCGCGCAGCGAGCACGTTGCACTCGACACCGAATTTCACACCGAGCGAACCTATGCGCCGCGTCTGATGGTGGTGCAGCTGGCTTTTGACGACGGCGCCGTAATCGTGGATCCGCTCGCGTTGCCGAATCTGAGGCCGCTCGTGGAAGCTCTAGGGCAAACCACGGTCGTCGGTCACGCGCTCTCCTCGGACTTGAAGATCTTCGCCGACCGCTTTGACGTCGTGCCGTCGAACGTGTTTGACACCCAAGTCGCAGCGGCGTTTCTCGGGTTCGGCATGCAAGTCTCGCTCGCCGATCTCGTGCGCGAACTCGAAAGCGTGCGCCTGGCGAAGACGCAGACCGTGAGCGACTGGTCGACGCGGCCGTTCACGCCCAAGCAACTCGAGTATCTCGTCGACGACGTGGCGCATTTGCTGCCGATGCATCGCAAGCTTACCGCTCGGCTGGAGAGCGCCGGCCGTCTCGCGTGGGCGCTCGAGGAGTGCGCGGCACTGGGCGACGTCGAGCGCTACCGCAGCGACGAGCGCCGCGCGTATCTACGGATTCCGGGAGCGATGCGTATGAACCGGCGCGAGCTCGGCGTGCTCAGCGAAATCGTCAAACTTCGCGACAAGCTTGCGCGCGCGCGCGACCTGCCCCCTAAGTACATCATCCCGGACGACGTGGTCTCGGGGATCGCCACGCTGCGACCCAAGCGCGTCGAGGACCTCGAACAGCTGCGCCGTTTTGACGCGGGGGGCCGCCGTTCGCTCGGCGGCGCGATCGTCGAGGCCGTTGCTCGAGGCGAGGCGCTGCCCGAAGACGCGCTTCCGGAACGGCCTGCGCGCCCGCTGGGGTCGAGCCGCGATACCCTGGCGGCGCTCATGGGCGTCGTCGTGGGCGAAATCGCGCGCGAGCACGAGCTTCCACAGAGCCTGCTCGTGCCGCGGGCCGCGCTCGACCGGGTGGCACGCGAGGTGCCGGGCGAACGCGCCGACTTCGAGGCCGCGCTCGAGCTCTCGAACTGGCGCCTTGCCCTGGTGGGGGAGCCTTTGTGGCGACTTTTGTCCGGTGAGGTGCACGTCGCAATCGAAGGCTACGCGCAGCGCGATCCGAAAATACGCCTATTGCCATGAATCAGCACGCCAACAGCCTGAATGCGGCCGGCACGCTCAGTGTCGGAGACCGCGCGTACGCATATTTCCGTCTTGACGCCGTCGAGAAGGCCGGGCTCACGAAGCTCGCGCGTTTACCGTACAGTTTGAAGATCTTGCTCGAGAATCTGCTGCGCTTCGAAGACGGACGTTCCGTCACGCGCGCCGACATCGAAGCGCTCGCGCGCTGGAATCCGCGCCAAGCGCCGGAGAAGGAGATCGCGTTCCGTCCCGCGCGCGTGCTGCTGCAAGACTTTACGGGCGTACCGTGCGTGGTCGATCTGGCAGCGATGCGCGACGCGATGGCGGCGATGGGCGGCGATCCGAAGGCGATCAATCCGCTGCAGCCCGTCGAGCTGGTGATCGATCACTCGGTGCAGATCGATTACTTCGGCTCGAACGACGCGCTGCAGAAGAATGCCGATCTCGAATTCGAACGCAACCGCGAGCGTTATGCGTTTCTCAAATGGGGGCAGTCGGCGCTGGACGGGTTCCGCGCCGTTCCACCCGACACGGGCATCGTGCATCAGGTCAACATCGAGTACCTTGCGCGCGTGGTTTTCGGGGCGGGCGGCGCAGGCGTCGCGTTCGATCCTGCGAGCGCGACCGCGTATCCCGACACGGCGGTCGGCACGGACTCGCACACGACGATGGTCAACGGCGTCGGCGTTTTGGCATGGGGCGTCGGCGGCATCGAAGCCGAAGCCGCGATGCTCGGGCAACCCGTCACGATGCTGATCCCCGAAGTGATTGGGTTCCGCCTCGAAGGGAAGTTGCGCGAGGGCGTCACGGCGACCGATCTCGTGCTCAAGATCACCGAGATGCTACGTAAGAAGGGCGTCGTCGGCAAGTTCGTCGAGTTCTTCGGCAAGGGTCTCTCCTCACTTCCGGTTGCGGATCGCACCACGATCGGGAACATGTCGCCGGAGTTCGGATCGACCTGTGCGATCTTCCCGATCGACGATCGCACGCTCGACTACCTGCGCCTCACCGGGCGCGCTCCCGATCACGTCGCGCTCGTCGAGGCGTACGCCAAGGCGCAAGGGCTGTTTCGCACCGACGCGACGCCCGATGCCGAATACACCGACGTCGTGCATTTGGATCTTGGGGAGGTCGAGCCGAATATCGCCGGCCCTCGCCGTCCGCAGGATCGCGTGAACCTGCGCGACGTGAAGCGCTCGTTCAACGCCGCGATGGACGAATGGACGGCTGCGCGCGAGAGCAAAAACGGCGCCGTCTCACGTTGGCAAAATGAAGGCGGAAGTCAGACCGCGACGATCGCGCTTACGCAAAAGGACGTGAGCGACGGCGCCGTGGTCATTGCCTCGATCACCTCGTGCACGAACACGTCGAATCCGTCGGTGCTCATCGGCGCTGGGTTGCTGGCCAAGAACGCGATCGAACGCGGGCTGCAGAGCAAGCCGTGGGTGAAAACGTCGCTCGCGCCGGGTTCAAAAGTCGTGACCGACTATCTCGCCAAGGCGGGGCTGCAGCCGTATCTCGATCGGCTCGGCTTCAATTTGGTGGGCTACGGATGCACCACGTGCATCGGCAATTCGGGGCCGTTGCCTCCCGATGTGGCCGAAACGGTCGCCGAACAAGATTTGATCGTTGCTGCCGTGCTTTCGGGAAATCGAAACTTCGAAGGGCGCATCCACCCGCAAGTGCGCGCGAATTATCTCGCGTCGCCGCCGCTCGTGGTGGCGTATGCCCTCGCCGGACGCATGGACCTCGATCTGACCAGCGAACCGCTCGGCACCGATCGCGCCGGCCAGCCGGTTTATCTCAAGGATATTTGGCCGAGCAACGATGAGATCGCAAAGACCGTGACCGCGTGCGTGAACGACGCCATGTTCAAGGCGCGCTACTCCGACGTCTTCAAAGGCGATAGTAATTGGGCTGAGCTTGCGGCCGCCCCGAGCGAGCGCTACGCTTGGGATCCCAAATCCGAGTATGTGAAGCTTCCGCCGTACTTCGAAAACATGCCGGCGCTTCCGGCGCCGCTCTCCGATATCAAGAATGCGCGTGCGCTGGCCGTCTTCGGCGATTCGATAACCACCGATCACATTTCGCCCGCAGGTAATATTGCCAAAGCTTCGCCGGCGGCAAAGTATCTGATGGCGCACGGCATCGAGCCGAAGGACTTCAATTCGTACGGTGCGCGACGCGGCAATCACGAGGTGATGGTGCGCGGAACCTTCGCGAACGTGCGCTTGCGCAATCTGCTCGTGCCCGGCGTCGAGGGCGGCGTGACGCGTCATCTTCCCTCGAACGAACAGATGTCGATCTTCGATGCGGCGATGAAGTATAAGGCCGAAGGCACGCCGCTGGTGGTGCTTGCGGGGAAAGAGTACGGTTCGGGGTCGTCACGCGATTGGGCCGCCAAGGGTCCGTACTTGCTTGGCATTCGGGCGGTGATCGCCGAGTCGTTCGAGCGAATTCATCGCAGTAATTTGATCGGCATGGGAATTCTTCCGCTGCAGTTCGAGGCCGGCGCGGACCGCTCGACCTACGCGCTGACCGGGGAAGAGGTCTTCGAGATCACCGGTGTGGCAGCCGGAATTACGCCGCGCATGCACGTGCACGTGCGGGCGAGCGATCCGAACACCGGCAAGTCGATCGAGTTCAAGGTGCTGGTGCGCGTCGACACGCCCGACGAGGCGGAGTATTATCGACACGGCGGAATTTTGCAGTACGTCTTGCGGCAATTGCGCTCAGCTTCGAACTAGCGCGTGAATCACGAGGAGCGTGACGAACGCCTGATTCGCCGGCTGGAGTCGTTCTCTGACTTGGTGATTGGGTTTAGTCTCGCGCTTCTTAGCTTGACGCTCGTCGTTCCAACGCATGTAGTCGAGCTTTACCGCAATCCGTGGTGGCTGATCGCGTACATTTGGACGTTCGCCCTGATCGCGTCGATTTGGTACACGCATCAGCGGCTCTTCTCGTATTTTTTTACGGTGCGCCCGTACACGATTCTCCTAAACTTCGTTCTCCTGGCTTCGCTCGGCCTGATCGTCTACTTCGTGCAGGTCTTCGTCCATGTCACCGGTGAGCCTGACAAGGTCTGGGCCTTTCTCGCCTATTTTCTCATGCAGAGCATTGCCTTCATCGCGATGGGCGCGCTCTACGCGCACGGCGTTCGCGTGCGCTGGGGGCGGCTCGACGGCGATTTGCGCTATCAAGGCGTCCGGAACGCGGTGCGCATGCTCGCGACAGGCGGCGCGATCCTTATCGGCGTGATCGCCGCAGCGCTGATGCACCCGCAGTCTATGGATAGCGCAGCGACGCTTGGATTCGTTTCGGTGGCCGGCGTCCTTGGCTCGCGAATCGCCGTGCGCTGGCTCAAGCCGCGGATCGCAGGCGCGACCTAGCTCTTTCTTTGGTGCAGCACGAACGCGTTGCCGTCGGGATCGAGGCACCACTGCTGAAAGCAGGGCGGCAGGTCGCGCAGATCGCCGCTCAGTTTGCCGCCGAGTTCGATGACGCGCGGCGTCATCGCCGCAACGTCGGGCACGGCAAAGAGTACGCATCCGGAGGGCGCGGGATCGGCGCCGGGAATCTTGCCGATTCCGAACGCGCTGCCGTCATCGAGAATCCATTCAGCGCCGTGCTCGTTCTCCCAGGTCGTCTGCTTGATGTCGAGGAGGGCTTTATAGAACCCGGCCGAGCGCGCCACGTCGCTCACCGAGTAGTAGATGGCGTCGATGCCGGTCGCTTTACTCGTCATAGGTGCTTGCGTTTGTGCAAAGCGAAGCCGTTGCCTTCGAGATCGCTGCACCACGCCATCGTGCAGACGGGCGTTTCGATCGTCTCGCTGTGAACGTGAGCGCCGGCGCCGCGAACGCCTTCGAGGGCAGCGTGGAGATCGTCGACCGCGAACATTGCGCCGCCGCTCTGATACCAGTCGTCGCCGGGAAGCCGGGAGAGCGCGAAGGTCGAGCCGTCCGGGAATTCATATTCGACCCAGCTCTCACCCTGCGTGGCCGGGCTCATGCCGAGCACGCTTTCGTAGAACCCGCGCGCTCGCGCCAGATCCTTGGCAAGGTAACACACGCAGTCCATGCCGCGCACGACAGTCAATCGATCGGTCCACATGGGCGAATCGTAGCAGCCCCTACTTGACATCTGCTGTCAGGTTTGCGAGGCTCGCGTTATGAAATCCGACCGGCTGATTTCGCTCCTCTTGCTCCTGCAGTCCGCGCACCGGCGCACGGCGCGCGACCTGGCCCAAAAGCTCGAGGTATCGGAGCGTACGATTTATCGCGACGTCGATGCCCTATGCGCCTCGGGAGTGCCGGTCTATACCGAACGCGGCCCCGAGGGTGGGATCGCGCTGGCGGATGGATATCGTAAGGCGCTCACCCACTTCGCGGAGGACGAGGTGCGCGCGCTCTTCATTTCGGGCTCGGCCGTTCTGGCCGACTTGGGTCTGGGCGCAAACCTCGATCGGGCGCTGGAAAAATTGCGCGGCGGCTTTTCGGACGTGCAGCGCAAAGCCGCCGAAAAGGCGCGCGGGCGGATTCACATCGATCAGCGCCGCTGGTATCAAAGTGACCCTCCGGTCGAGCGTCTTGCGCTGCTGCGCCGAGCGGTGTGGGACGATCGGTGTTTAGACGTCGTCTACGAGGACCGGCAGTTGGCGCGGACGACCCGCGTGGTCGATCCGTATGGGCTCGTCTCGAAAGCCGGAGTCTGGTATTTGGTCGCACGCACGCCCGAAGGCTATCGCAGCTTTCGCGTCGATCGCATACGCGACGTACGCGAGCGCAGCGAGCGCTTCGAGCGCGATCCTGCGTTCGATCTGGACGCGCACTGGCGGCAATCGGCCTCGCAGTTCGGCAGCGCCGGGCCGCGCTTCATGGTCGTGTTGCGCGCGGATCCGCAAGCCGTCGAGATGATCACCGGGTTCTGCCCGACCGAATCGATCGAGTACGAGGGCGGACGCGCGCTACGCGTCGAGTTTTCGTGCGAGGCGACCGCGGTGAGTTATCTCGTGACGTGGGGCCTGCACGTCGAACTGATCGATCCGCTCTCACTCTGCGAGCCGATTCTCGCACGCGCACGTGCCCTGTGCGAACGTTACGAACCGCTGGCGAAGCGATAACCGTTCTTTCCGGCGGCTTTGGCCGCGTAGACGGCATCATCGGCTTGGCGCATGAGCGTCGTCGCGTCGATCGTGCCGATCGTAAAGGCGGCGCCGATCGAGGCTGAGAGGCCGTTCGCGCGCAGTTCGCTCACGATGCGCTCCATCACCGCGGTCGCGGAAGCGCGATCGGTTCGCGGCAGGACGATCGAGAATTCGTCGCCCGCGAATCGGGCAGGCAGATCGATCTCGCGGGTGGACGAGCGCAAGATCTGCGCGATCGTGACCAACGCGGCGTCACCGCCCGCATGACCGCGCGTATCGTTGATCGCTTTGAAGTCGTCCACGTCGAGCATCACAAAGGCGAGCATC
>DATKPZ010000218.1:0-13925 GCA_035523815.1 Alphaproteobacteria bacterium | reverse complement strand
CTTTCGTCGATCTCTGCGCGCTCCTGGGTGACGACGAGCGTATCGCCCTCGCCGGCGCGCTCTATTACTCGCGCGACGGGTTTCGACCGATGGCCGTCGATGATTGGGACGAGAACGACACGCGGACCGCGACCATTCCGGCATTCGACCGCGAACCGATCGAGGTTGACGGCGTGGGTTTCGGTTGCGTCGCCATCAGTGTCGCAGCGCTGCGTAACCTGATGCCGCCGTACTTCGCCGCCCACGTCTTCGTCGAACGGGCGGCCGCGCGCGTGCGCGTCTGCAATGAGGACTATCTCTTTTGCGCGCGCTTGCGCCGCGCGGGGTATCGCGTTCTTCTCGACCCGAGCGTTCGCTGTGGCCACTACGACCGTCAATCGAAGAGCGTTGCGCCGGTCTCGTGGGAATCGCCCGAGGTCACCCGGCGTCGGCGCATGGCGGCGCTGGTCGATGGAAAGCCGTCGCTCGTCGAGGCGCGCGAGGCCGCGTATAGCACGGCCGAAGCCCACGTTCACGCGGGCCTCGACTATATCGTGGTACCCTAGCCCGTCCCTATCCGCGCGATTAGCGGACGTCGTTAAGGAGCGGCGATTGGTTGCGGCGCTTGCTTACAACCGAGCGCGCATACGCTTTCCAGCGTGAGATGAGCTGCAATCGGCCACCGGTCTCGTCGCGGAACCGCTCGAGCCTCTTGAGCTGCCACTCGCGATATTCGAGAACTCGACGGACCCGCGCCGCGATCTCTTCGTCGAATTGCGGCGTGCGCTCGCGCTGCGCTGCCTCCCACGCGTTCATGACGACGTGCCGCGCGTGGCCCATTTCCGAAAGCAGCGATTCAAAGCCCTTCCAATCTTGGCGATCGATGAGCGGCCCGAGCGATTTGCACTGCACTTCGAGCATCGAGACGCCCGAGCGCACTTCGTCCAACGCGGCGCTAGCCAACGGCGGCGAACGTCGACGTCACGCCGTCGCCTCCCGAAAGGTCCTTCTGCGCGCGCCGTTGGGCCTTGAACTGCGTGACCGCAGTGCCCCAGGTCTCACGATACTCGCGTGCATATCCCAGCACGCGCTCGACGCGCTCGGGATCCTTGCGCATGTTCGCCATCACGAGTTCCTTGTGCCAGAAGCCGTAGACCCGCAGGAGATTCTCGGAGAGCTCCCCGCCGATCTCCATATTGAGCGAACTCATGAGTACCGTACACGCGCGCTGCGCACGCAAGAGCGCCTTGTGAATTCCCTCGATGTCGTCACGCTCGTTCAACAGCTTCTCGTGCGCTTGATGCGCGGCGATGATCAGCACGTCGAAGATCTTGACGATCAGATCCTCGGGGGCGGCGGTGAGGATCGAGGTCTCGAGATAGGTCTGCTCGTTGTTCTTCTTCATGACGGCGCGCTAAGAGCTCGAGCTCGACGAGCTGTTGGTCGTCGAGAACCCGAAGACCGAGGCGAGTTCTTGTTGCTCTGCCTGTAAGCCGGCAATCGCGGTCTCGCTCGCCACGAACCCGGCCCGGAGCGCCGTGGCTTGTGCGTTGGCCTCGTCGGTAATTTGTGAGACCTGTTGCTGCAAGTTCGAGATCGTATCGGTGTTGCCGTTTTCGAAGTTTTGGATCAGGGATACCGCCGGCACGCTTCCGACCGGCCCGGAATTGAGCAGTGTCGGACTACCGGTAACGGTAGCGAGGTAGCTCCCAAGTTCGGTCGTCAGGCTGCTAGCGCCGACGATCAGATTCTGGACGGCGTTGGGATTGCTCGCGTACGCTTGCAAGAACGCCGAAACATTGAGCGGCGCAAGCGTCCCATTGGCCCCGTCGACCGTTTCGTTCTGAACCGGCGTGCTGTTTGGGCCGCCTTGCTGATCGATGCTCGTCGCCTGGACCGTCGAGAACGTGCTGCTCAACAAGAGCCCCGCTTGAGCGAGCGAATTATACTTGTTGTCGGTACCTAGGAAGCCGCCAAGGATATTTTCGAACTCCGAGACGATCGATCCGACGTCCGAGTTGCCCCAGAGAACGCCGCCGGGAACCGACTGCGCGGTCGAGTTCGTTCCGGGTTGAATCGCGAGCACGATCGGCGGCGCCGTCGCCGTATTGATCTCGTTCACCGCCGCATTATAGGTCGAAACGAAGGCTTGGAGCGTTGAGACCAAGAGCGTCGTGTTCTGCGTAACGTCGAGAGTGAACGGCGTCGTGGTGTTACCGCTGATCGAAAGCGTCAAACCCGGGATGGCATTCGAGACGTTGTTCGAGTTGTTGTAATACGTGCTTTGGGTACCGTCCGGATTTTGCACCGTGATCGCGGACTGCTGTCCAACCGTGGTTTTGGCGCCGCTCGCAGCCGTCAGACCTGCGGCGGTCAGGAAGTTGCTGGTGTCGCCCGCCGCACCGAGCACGATGCTTTGCGGTCCCGAATTCGCGTTCGTCAACTGAATCTGACCCGTCACGGAGTTGAAGACCGCGGTGACGCCGGCCGTGCTGCTGTTGATCGCGTTGAGAACGTCGGTGACGTTCTGATCGGCCGAAACGCTGATCTTCACGCCGTTGATCGTAAAAGTTCCGGCGGTAACCGGCGTTACGAAGCCGGCGCTATTGCTTGCGTTGAAGTCGGAATCGGGGTTGATGCCGCCGACGTTACCGGTCCCGGTGATCGAACCCGACCCGACGGTATTGATGAGCTGTGCGTTGCTCAACTGCAAGACGCTGAGGAGGTTGCCTTGATCTTGATTACTACCGAGCGAAATCTGCTGGTCGCTCGACGTGAACTGGACGACGCCGTTGACCAGCGTCGCAAGGAATCCGGCGTCGGCTTTCGAGTCGACCTGCGACGTAATGTTGTTGAGGATCTGATCGAGCGACTGAGAGTCGACGTTGTAGGTAATCGACACGCCGTCGACCGTAACCGACCCGGCGCCGCTCGTCCCGTTCTGCGGAACGACCCGCGCGTATGAATACGCAAGCGGCACCGTGTTCGACGCATCGCCCGCGTACGTACCGCTGGTGATCGTATCCGTGATCGAGTGGCCGGCGCTAGCGCTCGAAAGTATCGAGGTGTTGGTAGCCGCCTTGACGCTGTCGATCGTGTAGAGGCCTGGCGTCGCCGTCACACCTGGAATACCCGTGGCCGTTAGCGCGCCCGTGTCTCCCGAGGTCGCCTGATACGTTCCGAAGAGGTTCGGATTCGAGAGATTGCCCAGTGCGTTCTGAACGGACGCGATCAGATTGCTGATCTTGATCAACTCGGTGTTGGCGTTGTTCAAGGTCGCGATCTGCGCGTTGAGCAACGTCGTCGGCGCAAGACTCAGTTGCGTCAGTTTGGAAATGATCGCGTTATAGTCGATACCGGAAACGATCCCGGGGAACGAAATCGGGGCGGTTGTGCCGTAGACCGTGCTATCGCTTGACACAGGATCCTTTAGACCTTTCGGTCGAGTGTGACGCCGTCGATTTGATCGAAGAACTCAGCCAAACCGATCAGCTCTTGCGGCGGAAATTGCGCGACTTCTTCGCCGGTCTGCGGATTCGTGAAGACCGTCACAACGAGTTGAAGATCGCTCACGTACTTATACGAGATCGCGAGCTGCGGTTGGCCGGACGAACCTGACGAAACGTTATAGAGTTTTGCGACTGCCGCCGCGATCGTCGATCCTTCAACCGGTTTGGGTTGTGTGGCGTCGGACGATCCGGGCGAACCAGAAGAGGTCGCCGGCGCCTGTGGCGCTGCAGCAACCTCCGCATTTGGGGTAACCCCTTCGCTTGGGCCCGAAGTGCCCGCGGCGACGGTCTGAACGTCCATGTTTACAATCCTTCTCCCGCTTCTTCCATAATCGACGCAGGTGGTCCCTAAATTTAGGGGCTTGCTTGGCTTAAGCCGATGCTTACATCGCCTTGACCGCCGCGGCCTCCGCGTAGGCGCCCAGAACCGCCTGCAAGGAGCGCAACGGATCGCACAGCTGCGCGGTTCGCTCGGCTACCTGATAGCCCGCCGCGGGCGCTCGTGTCCAGGCCTGGCGCATCACGCTGACCGCGCTCTCCAAGGAAGCCGGGTCGGCCCCTCCGGCCAGCTCCGGCCACAATTCCCCGAGCGAAAGCGCGGTAGAAAGCACCGGCATGGCCCCGTGCGCGGCCGCGCGGACCACCCGGGCTGCCCCGTGACCAGCCCAGCCCAGGTCCGCGTAGACGCGAGCGCCGGCGTAAAGGGCCTCGAGTTGCCCAGGGCTCAGGCTCTCCTCCGCCAGCCAGATCAAGCCGCTGCTGCTGGCTTCCAAAAGCGCCTGATAGTATTCCGCATCCTCGACCGTACCGATGAGCACACACGTCACGCCGATCGACGCCGCCGCGCGCGTCGTCAGCCATTGATTGGCCCGCGGCTCGACGGCCGCGTGGACCAGCACGTAGTCATCGGACCCGCAAAGCGCGCCGATCGGCTCGGGCACGCTCGGATGGCCACTCAAGGCCGGGACGATCCGCGACGAGCCGGTAAAGGCAAAGCGCGAGCGCACCTGGCCTTCTTCGGCGCTGCTGGCGAAGATCGCAGCACGGCTCTGGGCCAGCATCTTGCGCAGCGCTGCTTCGTCGTACGCGGGCTTACCGCGGGCTTCGTTTGGATTGATCAGCAGCAGACGACTGGCCAGGCCCTGTTCGATCATCCGTTGAGCCGCCTCATCACGGATGCCGGAGAGAAGCGTGCGAATTGCCGAGCTGCCCCACAGCGACTCATTCGCGAAGTCGTCGAAGAGCGGCGTTGCAACGACCGGCACGCCGAGCCGCGCCGCCTCATCGAGTACGTACTCAAACTGATGCACGTGGCGGTGCCCAAAGAGATGAATGAGATCGAAGCCGTCCGCGCGCGCTGCCGATGCGACGGTCAGCGAGGCGTCGAAGCCCTGTTCGCAAAGGGCCTGCGTGAGGGCGCGCGCTTGATCGACGTCGGCCTCCGGCGCGACCAAGCCGTCGTCACGAATGACGATAGCGATCCGTCCCGCTGACCCGCCGATGACCGGTACCGCAGCAAGCCGATTCGCGCGAAGAATCGGTTCGCGCGCTCGAACGAAGAAGCGCTCGACCGGTGCGGCATCGCCCGTGTCGAACGAGCACGCTAGCAGCGGAAACACCGGGCGAGCCACCTGGACTTCGACGCCCTGCTCGAGCGGCGACTCGAGCGACACCGACGCGACAAGTCCGGCGGATGCACCGGCGGCGATTTCGATATCGAACGTGGCGCGCGGAATTTCGCCGTACAGATCGATTCCGTACCATCGGCGCGCCAGCTCGTTGAGCGAGCCCTCGCCCAGGTCGGCATGCACGGTGTTTGCGATGCGGGCCAAGACGGATGCACCGAACCCAGCATTCGCGGACGAGATACCTACGCGCTTTCCTGTAGCAAATCGCTGCACGTAGATGTAGGGGGCGACATCCACGAGCAGATCGTCGACGGGACACGCGCACAAAAATCGCGCGGTTCGAGCCGCCTCGAACGTCTCGCGCGCGCCGGCGTCCTCGGTAAAGAAGCTGATGACCTCCTTGTCGACTCCACCAAGTAGCGTCCGCGCGAGGAGCCAGGGCAGCAGCATCTCCTCCAATCCCGCAACCGATGGCTCTTCGAGCGGCAGCCACGACGGCCAGATAAAGGGACTTGCTTCGCGAACCCAGACCATGGGCGGGTCGATCTGCACGAATGGCACGAGCACGATCTGGCCGTCGCGAGAAAAAACCAGATCCAGCCATGCTTCGCCGTACGGATAGAACGACGGCTGCAGCCGCGCTGCCACGAGATGCGACGGACCGACTCCGCGCGAAAAACGTCCCGGCTCGGCAAACGGCGCAAAACGCGATAAAAGCGAATGCCGCCTCATGCGGGCAGGCCTTTCAGAAGTCGCCGCAAGGCACTTGGACTACGGTCGTCCAGAGAATCGATATCGATCCATCGCCGATCTTGCGCCAGCGCCGCCCATTCGCCCTCATCGTAATCAGCGATATCGATATCAGCGCACGCCTCGGGCACGACGCCGGCCTTCTCGAGAATGCGCTCGACGCGCGAGGCAATCGCGTGCGAGTGTGGCTCTCCAAAGCTCGCGATCGCGAGCAACACGCCGTCCTCAACCTTGAACGCCAGCGCGAAGCGGCGCACGAACTGCGCGGCTTCCGTCCAATCGGCTTCACTACGCACGGCGATCCCGAAGATGGCCCGTGCCACATCAAAGCCGACTGGTTCGCCGCCGCGCTCCGGAGCCGGCGCCTCGTCTTGCGCCTTGGGAAAGGGCAAGTAGTCCTTCGCGCGCACAAACCCGCGGGCATGCGTTTCCGCGCCCCGGTAGCCTTCGACCGGCAGCCCGCCGCTCAAGCCCCATTTCTTCGCGAAGCGCTCCCAGTTCTGATTCATCGTCGCCATATAGTCCACTTTATTGGCAGCGAACGAACGGCTTCCGAAATGGTGAATGAACACGTCGTCGCACACATAGATAAGATAGCCTGCCGAGCGCACGCGCATGCAGTAGTCATCGTCCTCGAAGTTGCCGATCGCGTAGCGTTCGTCGAGCGCGCCGATTTGATCGAGTACTTCGCGGCTGATGCACCAACAGAAGCCGATCGCGCGATCGGTGATGTATCCCTTGTGCGCAAACTCCCGCCGGCGCTCCAGAGCAAAGGCGTACATCTCCGACTCGTCCCGGTACTGGACGGTGGGCAGTTGCTGGTCGCCGGTGACCAAGTTGCTGCGCGGAGCGGAGATCCCCAGACCGGGCAAACGTCGAAACGCGTCGACGAGTCCATCGGCCCAACCGGGCGTTACGATGACATCGTTGTTCAGAATAATGACATAGTCGCCCCGGGCGTGTGCGATCCCGTCGTTGTTCCCGCCGGAGAACCCGCGATTGGTCTTGTTGTATATGATTCGCACGTGCGGATCGTCGATGCCGCCGAGTGCCTTGAGCGTTTCGGGGCCGGAGCCGTTGTCCACGACGATCACTTCGTACGGCTCGGCGGTATGCTCGCGAATCGACTGCAACGCCTTGATGGTAAACTCCGGCGCGTTCCAGCTCAGGGTCACGATGGAGACGAGGCCGCGCTGAAACACCGGGCGCGCACGAAGGGCACGTTCGATGGCCTTCGGATCGCGATCGAACACGTCCGCCACGGCCATGCCGTGCTCGCTCTCGAATCGGACGTCGCGCACAACCGGTCCCATCTGCGCATGCGGCCGCACGCCGATCGTGCCGCGTTCGAGCTGCAGCGCCCGCACTAGGAAATCGGCCATTGCCGCGTCCAGAGAATCGAAATCTCGCAGAACGAGTCCTTGCGGAAGCTGCTGAAGACGCAAGAGCACGCAGCGCGCGTCGCTGGCGACGATCGGCACGTGCGGCTCTCCTTCCACACGGTCGATGAACGTCGCCGCGCTCCCCGTAACCGTCGTCGTCACCCGCGCGAGAAGCTCGTCCAGCCAGCCCGCCTGCAGTTGCGTGTCGGCGCGCACGAAGGCGACGTAACGGTCGCCGCGCAGGTCCATGAGTTCGCGCGCCCGCTCGACCGCGTGCTCATCGCTCGCCCAATGAACTGATCCGATCGGCGTGCTTGACTCGCGTAGGCTTCGCTCGAACGTTTTACGATCGAACTCCGGCGACGCGCCATGAACGAGCACGTCCACCGGAGTAACCGGACGCAGGGCGAGGTTGAAAACACCTTTGCCGCTTCTTCGTAAGCCTTCCGTTTTGCCGGCGTTCACCCATACGCGCGGCGCATCGTGCTCCACGCGATGACTCCAATGATCGGCAAGGCGCTGCAGGTTTGCTTGCGTGCGGCGAAAGCGCTGCGAGCCCGATTTCGACTCGAAGTGCAGGAGCGTCGCCGCCGGTTCGTAGACGACGCGCAGGCCGCGATGCCGCACCTTCAGGCAGTAGTCGACGTCTTCGTAGCCGTTCCAAAAGCCCTCGTCCAGGCCGTCGAACGCGAGATAGAGTTCGCGCGGCGTCGCAAGGCACGCGCCCGTCACGATTTGATAGTCCCGGCGATGATTCGCGTCGGGCGCATTGCCGGGCTCTCCCAGGAGATAATGGAACGGATACAGCCCCGAAGCGCTGAACGGCCACCAGCGCACGAGCACGCCGGCATGTTGAATCCGGTGATCGGCGTAGAGGAGCTTCGCACCGACCACGCCGACGCCGGGGTCGTCGAGCAGACGCATCATCGGGGCGAGCCACCGCGTGATCGGTTCGGTATCGTTGTTTAGCAGTACGAGAACGCGGCCGTGGGCCTCGCGCGCGCCCTGATTGTTGGCTGCGGCAAAGCCCAGATTCTTCTCGTTGCGAATCATCCGGATCCAAGGAAAACTCGCCAGCACCTCCGGGGTGTGATCGGTCGACGCATTGTCGATGACGAGCACCTCACCGTCGCCCGCTCCCTCGAGCGAGGGCTGTAGCTTTGCGAGGCAATTTCGGGTCAATTCCGCCTTGTTGAAGACGGGAATGATGATTGAGTAGTCCAACGGGCAGTTATTTCAACGCGCGGTCGGCGACCGCTGCAGCCTCCGCGAATCGCTCATTTCGCAGATAGAAGAGTGAGAGCGCGACGCTCGCGCGCATCGGATCGATTTCGCGGGCTCGGATCAGCGAGGCCTCCACGCCGGCCGGCGAGGCGAGCAATTCGAGCGCCGCAGCCCGAGTCAGTAGCATGTCGACGGAACGGGGCTCGAGTTCCAGCCCTGACTCGGCTGCCGAGAGCGCCGCTTCGGCACGCTTCTGCTCGAGAGCGCTGTGCGCGTAGTCTTTCCACTCATCGAATGTCTGCGGGCCGCGCCGCTGCGACAGCGCCGGCAGGTCCGCGGCCTGCCCGTGCTCCGTGAGCCACCGGGAGAGTTGTTGGGCCGCTTTTTCGGAGTTCGGGTCCAACTCCACCGCCAGGCGCAGAAACTGCTCTTCTTTTCCGAGCTCGTAACGCTCCGAAACGGCTGCAGCGCTCACCAGCAGTTCGCAGCCCTCGACCGGATTCAAGCGCGAATAAAATCTTTCGACGATCTCGATCGCTTCGGGTCCGCGCCTCATCCGCAAAAGAAAGTTCACGAGGTGCAACATGGCCGCCGCCGTCTGATGCGTCTCGAGCACGAGCTTGTAAGCGTCATACGCTTCACCGAACCGCTTGAGGCGCTCGTACGCCTTCGCGCGGTTGATCATCAGTGGTTCGACATTCGGCGCATTGGCGAGACCGCGCTCGAACCACTCGAGCGCCTTCGCGTCGTCGCCCTCGAGCGCATAGCTCGAACCCATTTCCGATTGCGCCTTCCAAATATACACCTGGTCGTCGACGATGAACTGCTGTTTGGCAAAAGCCTGGTCTTCAATTGCGGTCGCGAAGGCTTCACGCGCCTCGCTGAAGCGCTTTTGCGCGATCAGCGTTTTGCCGAGCATCATGTGCGCGTTGGCATAGTGGGGACTACGCTTGAGCGATTCGCGCGACATCTGTTCGCCCTTGATCGGATCGTTGAAGTGATCGCAGTAGAGATCACCGAGGAGCGCGAGACCATTGGGCATGAAGGCGCGCGGTGTATCCCCGACGAGGTCGTACATACGGGTCAGCGAGCTCAGCGCGAGCTCGTAATCTTTGTTCAGATACGCCGTCGTGCCGAGGTTGTACCAGTGATAAGGGTTCTCGGCATCCGCCTGCGTCGCGGCCAAAAGGATCTCTAGGTTGCGTTGTCCCTTGTTGCGTTCCGCGACGACCGTGTTGACATATCCGTGGTGGATCAATCCGACCCCGCTCCCGACGGCTTCGACACTCTGCGAGGTCCCGTCAAGCGCCGGATACTCATGGATCGGGCCATAGAAGCGAATGCGCTCGTTGTTCGGGAAAATGCGAATGACGTGGTGAGACACATCGCCGGAACCACGATAGTCGTCTGTGCGATTCGCGATGCGGACGTAGAGCGCCGTTAGATACGCCGGAACGTTCTTGAGCGCGAGCAGCGCGGGGCGCGAATCCTCGGTCAGCTCCTCGTCGGCGTCCAAAAACAGAATCCAACGCTTGGTCGCCATCTCGATCGACTTGTTACGCGACCACGAAAAGTCGTTACGCCACGGGTCTTCGATCACCGTCGCGCCGTAGGAGCGCGCGATTTCGATGGTGCGATCAGTAGAGCCGGTATCGCATACGATCATCTCGTCCACGTAGTCGCGCACGCTTGCCAAGGCTTGGGGTAAGAACTTCTCTTCGTCCTTGACAATCATGCACAGCGTCACGCCGGCGGGCAACTGAGGATATCCCGGCGGCGGCGGCGGCAGCGCCGGGGCATGCGCCCCCGCCGGCTGAGAAGCCGGCTGTAGCTTCGGTCGGCTGGACCGGACGTGAATCGGCATCGTTACGGTTATCGGCAGAAAAGCAACGAGGACCCGCCGGAGCGGGCCCTCGAGGAAACGACCGTGCGGTTGCCCGCAGAATCGATTATCGGAACAGGGTGAGAACCGACTGCGCGTTCGCGTTGGACTGCGCCAGCACCGAGGTGCCGACTTGAACGAGCAGTTGCAGTTTCGTGAACTGCGTGGTCGCCTGTCCGACGTTGAGGTCGGCGATGTTCGACTCGGACGATTGCAGGTTGACGGCTGCGGTGTCGTCGTTCTGCTGGTCGATGCCGAGGCGGACAACGACGGCGCCCAGGTCTGCTTGCTGCGTGTTCAGCGTCTGCAGAGCGATGTCGAGCTGGCCGATCGCGTCTTCCGCTGCGAGCGACGGGTTCGACGACGAGCTGACGGCGAGATTGATGTTCGAGATGCGCAGCGTGTTCGTGTTCGTCGCTGCGATACCGAGCTGGATCACGTCGCCTTCGTCGGCGCCAGATTGGAAGTTGAACGCCGGAGCGGTCGCGTAGTTCGTCGGTTGGACGTACTGCGAGATCTTCACGTAGGCGGTCTGACCGATGTCGCCGAGGGTCGGCGTGCTGAAGTGCAGCGTGATTCCGGTGTTGATCGACGCGTTGTCGATCGACGCCACGAACCCGGCTTGAACCTGCGCTACCGAAACGAGATACGTCGCCGAGGCAGCGTTCGAGCTGTTGAACGTCGTGATCTGCAGTTCGGGGGTCAGGGCCGTCGGGTTCGCCGTGTTGGCGATGACCTGGACTTCGATCGTCTCGTCGGCGGTCGCCGTCGAGGTAAAGAAGTTGCCCGCCGTGATCCCGATGCTGGCAATCAGGAAGCCGTTCGACGTGCCGATCGACTGCGGGCCGCTCGCAAGGAGCGCAGCGTTCGCGGTGATCGTGTAGTACGCTTGCGCGCCTGCCTGGTCACCCTGGTGGCTTCCATCGAGCAGCGATTGGCCGTTGAAGTTCGTGTTCTGCGCGATGCGGTTGACTTCGAGCAAGAGCTGCGAAACTTCCGCTTGCAGGTTGGTGCGGTCGCTCGAGCTGTTGACATCCGACGCGGCTTCGACCGCGAGAACGCGGATACGCTGCAGAATGTCGGTTTGCTGGGTCAGCGCGCCGAGCGCGACCTGCGCAGCATTATTAGCGTTCTGGACGTTTTGCGACGCCTGGTTGAACGCTTCGTACTGCGAGGTAAGGTTGGTTGCGATAGCGTTACCCGAGGGGTCGTCCGCGGCGGTGTTGATCCGCAAGCCGGACGAAAGTTGGGTAACGACGTTTTGCAGTTGCTTCTGATTGTTGTCGAGGTTCAGCTGAACCGAGTTCGACAACAGGTTCGTGGCAATGCTCAGACCTGTAGCCATTTTTCCTCCATGAGTGGTGCGTCGAGGCACCGATATAAGCTAGCCTATGGGGGAAGAGTGTCCTTTCTCCCCCTAAAGTCTCATATCGGCCCGTATTTACAGGACTTTAGTGGTGTTGTTTGGTCCGGGGACGCAGCGTCGCCCGCTCGGGTTTTCCGGTGGTGGCCGGGGCCGCGCCGAGCGCCTCTTGGTTGGCTCGGCGGATCTCTTCGTATACTTCCGAGCGATGGACCGGCACGGCTCGTGGCGCCTCGATTCCGAGCTTGACCTGGTCCCGGTCGACGGCAACGATCACAATGCGAACGTCATCACCAATCATAATAGATTGATTGATTTTTCTGCTCAGAACCAGCATCGCGGAGGCCCTCCTTGGCGTGTACGGGAGGGACTTTCGGCAGGGTCAGGCGCTCTTACTGCTCGCGGGCGTCTTCTCCGCGACCTTGCGCGGCATGGGTTCACGAGGAGAGTAATTCGATCCGTCAAGCATGATTTGCCGCCCCTTGCGGGTGCGCAGGTTGACGATGACCGGGGCCATGAGGTTGATCGTCATCTCTTGCGCGTCGGGCGTCACTACGACCACGCAGAGCGTCGCGAAATCCGTTGCTTCCCGGATCTCGAGGGAGGTGAAAGCGTAGGCCGGCAGCTTGGGATCGTAGGTCTCGAAAACCATCCACGGGTCGATCGCCGGCAAGGCGATGGACGGGTCGTCGAGGCTTTGCAGCCAGACGAACGTGGGGTGGCTGTCCAGGTTGAGCGGCAACCATCGATGCAGGGTGGGGAAGCCAGGTAAGCCCCAGGGGAACTCGAGGACCTCGCTCGCCTCAAACGTGCATGGCCCGAACCGGGGGAGATCGACGGTCATCTGTTCTTGTTCCATTGTGGCTCCGCTATCCAAGCTCGGTTATCCGTTCGGTAGGTAGCTAAAGAGGTCTTCCTGCTCGAGCCGCGTCGTCGTTTGGTAGGCCGCCTGCAGGGCTGTCTGGCTCAGACTGAACTCGCTCGTCACCTTAGCAATATCGGTATCTTCAAGGTTCGATTGCACCTGCGTATCGCTCGTCCCGCGTGAAGATTCGATTGCGGAGAGGGAGCTGACCGTCTGAACCGTCGCCCCAACAAACCCGGCGGCATTCAACGTCACCGTCAGGGCATTGTCGATGTCCCCGAGCTGGGTCGAGAGGTTGTTCACCACGTCGCCCGTCGAGCCTAAGAGAAAGGCGTTGGTGAAATTGCTTGCCACCGTCGCGGGTGGGGCCGCGACGTTGTTTATCAGGAAGTTCTGGTTATCGATGTCGTTCAGCGAAAGCCGCTGTGTTTGGTAGTCGAAGGTCGCGACGACGCCGGTCGCGGTCGAGGCAGCGTTGATCGCGGCGATGACGTTCTGCATCGACTCCCCGACCGTGAACAAGATCGTCGTCCCGGTCGGCGAGAGCGAGGATGCAATCGAGAAGGCCACGTTGCCCCCCGCGACCGAGGCCAGCGGCACCGTCAGCGGTGAGTTGGCGGACTCGAGCTGCCCGATCGTCGTGCCCGTCGTCACCGCAAAATTGCTGAGGTTGACCTGCGTCGAGCTTTGGTCCGTCGTCTGGCTCTGCTCGAGCGTATCGCGCAGGCGAATGAGCATGTCGAACACGCTGGGCGAGCCGTTGGCCGCACCGAGATTGAAGGCTTGCTGAAGGGTCACGTTCGTCGGAACGAGTTGGCCGTTTGGCAGCTCCTCGCTCTGCTGAACGATGTTCGACGTGGCGGTCACGGCTGTAGGCGGATTCCCTTGGGCGGTGACAAGGGTGGAACCCGGGGTCGCCGCGGTTCCCGAGAAAATGTATTTCCCGTCGTATTGCGTGTTGGCAAGACCAATCGCTTCCTGCAGCAATTGATTGACCTGTTGGCCGATCGACGATCGCTGCGCGGACGTAATGGTATCGCTCGCGCCCTCGATCGCCAAGTTGCGCGCGCTCTGCAAGACGCTGGTCAAACTCGAGAGGGTGCTGTCGGTCGTCGAGAGCAAGTTGTTCAGCCCGGTCAGGTTCTGGCCGATCTGGGTCGTGACCGTCGAATCGTTGCGAACCGAGAGATCCTGCGCGATGGTCGTCGGATCGTCCGAGGGCTCGTTGAGCGAGATCCCGGTCGAAAGCTCTTGCCCTTGCAGTTCGTACTGCGATTCCAGATTTTCAATCGAAAGCGTCTGGTTCGAGTAGACCGTTGAGGTTGCGATGCGCATCATTGCTG
>DATKPZ010000217.1:0-5840 GCA_035523815.1 Alphaproteobacteria bacterium | reverse complement strand
TCCGCCACTGCGCGCCTTAGCCACGCATGAAGCTTCCCTATCGCGCGGGCGACTCATTCGCGCTGCCGCTCGGCGACGGCACGAGCGCACCGGCGGAGATTCTCGCCTGCGATCACCACACCGTCGACATCGCGGTTGCGGGCCTCGAGCTGCGCGGCGTGAGCGACCGCGCCCTCGTCTTGCGGCGATGGAGACGGTCCGGCCGTCCTTCGGTCGGTCGCACATCGTGTGCTCCGGACCTTCACCCGCATCGTGCGGGTAAGCCCTGGATCGGGCCCGCGCACGCGGAGCGCATCGCGGCTACGCATCTCGGCGTCGCGAATCTCGAGCTTGCGCCTCTGCACGTGCGCAACCGGTGGAAGCCGGAATTCTCCACGGATGCGCGCTACGTGCGCGTGGCGCAGCGCGGCGGGACGCTCGATCCGCGGGAACTCGCGGGGCGATTCCCGCAGGTCGAAGCGTTCGATTGTTCAGGCGTTGCGCTGACCTCGCTCGACTTCCCGGCGTCGCTGCGCGCGCTGCGGTTGGCCCGCATCGACTCGCCCGTCGATCTGCGCGAACTCGCTCGACTTCCACTGGACACCCTGCACCTCGAGCACCTGCGCGAGGTGCGCGGCATCGACGCGCTCGTGCAGTGGGATTCGCTCGAGCAACTCGAGATGCTGGGTTTTTGGCAACTCGAGCTCGACGACGTATGGCCGCTGCTCGACTTGCGCAACCTGGTGCGCGCCGACATCGATATCGGGGGACGCCGAAAGAACGTCGAACTGTACAGACGCGCGAACTGGGCCTATCCGTGGCCGTTTGAACTGTGTGGCGAGACTATTTCCGAAGCGCGGCGAGTTGAGCCGCCTGCACGAAGCGGCTGATCTCTTCGGTGATCTTCGGGTCGGGGTTGACCCAGACTAAGCTTTGGATGTACTTGTTGCGCGATTTCTTGATGCCGGGGAGCGCGCGCGCATTGACTCGCAATTCCTGAAACGGCGCTGCCGTGCGGCCCTCCGGGCGCGCGTGCTGCGCTTTGAGCACCTCGTTCGGAAAGGTGAAGCGCAGCGTGACGACCCACTCCTGACGCAGCACGTGGTCGATCAGGATGCGCGCGCCGCCGGTGCTCACGTCGATGGCGACGGCCTCCATCATCCCCGGAACGTCAACGATCGAAATGCGTACGGGAATGTTGACGTCAATCCGGCGATGAGCTCGCTGCTCTTGCAAGCGCGAGAGCTTGGGCTTCGTATGCGCGCCGTCGCCGCGGCGGGCGATGCTGATCGTGCGGCGCTGTTCGTCGATGATGAAGCGCAGGAGCGCCTCGCGCGCGTCGTGGTCGAGCGTGTCGAACTCGACCGCGTACTTGAAGGTGCGGTCGCTCGGAGAGTAGCTAACCTTGCGGATCTTCCCGGGCAGGCGCAGATGCGGCAGGCCCTCGCGGGGCAAGTCGAACTCGACCGGGAGCTGGGTTTTGAGCATGGTCCGCGCGGTCACCATCCCGCCTCCGCCCGAGAGGTCGACGAGCGTCGCCGGAACCGGCGCGCGAACCCCCGAGACCCGCAGGTTGATACGCAGGTACATGGGTTGGCGGTAAAACACCCGGCGGTTCGACGGAGCAGCCATCTGGAGGTCCCTATTCATAAGGCGAAAGCCGCAGCTCATAAGGCACGCGGATTGTCTCCTCTGCATCATGGACCATCCGGGCTACGATGTCGAGGGCCCAATGGCTCTTTGGGCCCCTCGGCAGGTCTGCTTGGCGGGTCTCCTGAACTTCGCAGGCGTTTTAAGATTTCTACCAGGAGCCCCGTTCACGGTTGGTGGCCATGTGCCGTCGTTTAGACGCGGAACCGCGTCCCGTCAAAGTTAGGTGCGCTTCCAGCGCGCCTCGCAGGGCGTTCCTAGACAACAGAGGACAATTTGTCAACCGAGATTCTCATCTCGAGCGACCCGTGGGAAAATCGGGTCGCCATACTTGAGGACGGCACGCTTGCCGAACTCTACATCGAGCGCGAAGAACGAGTCATCGGCTCGATATACAAAGGAAAAGTTCAAAACGTTCTGCCCGGCATGGGCGCGGCATTCGTCGACATCGGACTGGGGCGCAACGCGTTCCTGTACGTCGACGACATCAACAAACAGCCGCTAAATATCGGCGACGTCGAGATCACGCACGGCCACTCCGGCTTCACCATCAGTGAGAAGGTGAAAAAGGGTGACGACGTGCTGGTGCAGATCGTCAAGGAGCCACGCGGCCTCAAAGGCGCGCGCATCTCCACCAACATCTCTCTGCCCGGCCGTTACCTGATCCTGATGCCCACCGGCAAGTATTCCGGCGTCTCGCGCAAGATCGAGTCGGCCGACGAACGCAACCGCCTCAAGGCGGTGATGAAGCGCATTCGTCCCGAAGGCATGGCAACGGTCGTTCGCACCGCGGCTGCCGGCGTGAGCGAAGCGGAATTGATCGCCGACCTCGGCGTGCTCATTCGCATGTGGCACGGCATCCTCGAGACGTTCAAACGCGCGCCGTCTCCCTCGCTGCTGCACCGCGACATGAACCTGGTTTACAAGGCCGCTCGCGATTTCGTCACGGCCGACGTCGACCGCGTGCTGATCGACGACGAACAAGAATACCGAAAAGTTCGCGAGTTCTTGCAGCTGCTTGGACCGCAATATCTCGATCGCGTTCAGCATTACAATCACGGCAAAGATCTCTTCGACGATTTCAAAGTCAACGACGAGCTGCAACGTCTGCTCAAGCCCAAGATCAATCTTCCTTCGGGCGGATCGATCGTGATCGAGTCGACCGAAGCGCTGACCGTGATCGACGTGAACTCGGGGAAGTTCACCGGCGGAAAGAATCTCGAAGATACGATCGTCAAAACGAACGTCGAGGCGGCCGCGGAAATCGCGCGTCAAGTTCGCTTGCGCGACATCGGCGGCATCATCGTCGTCGACTTCATCGACATGGCCTCGGAATCGGCGCGCAGTAAAGTCATCAAGGCGCTCGAGGACGGCCTGCGCCGCGACCGCACGCGCGCGACCATTCAATCGTTCTCGAACCTGGGCTTGCTCGAGTTCACGCGCAAACGCATCGGCAAGGACCTGGGCGCGCAGTTGCGCGGCACGTGCCCCACGTGCAGCGGCATCGGCTCCGTGATGTCGCCGCAGTCGGTCGCGATCGATACGCTGCGACACGTGCGCCAGAGCGCGCAGCACCACCACAACCATCAACCGGTTCTCGTTCACGCCGCACCGACGGTCGCAGCGCAGATGGAGTTTTGGTACGAAGACGAAGTGCTGGAGCTCTCAAAAGAACTCGACACCAAGATCCACGTTCGCGTCGATCCGCTGCTGCATCCCGAGCGCTCGCGCGTCGAACGTATCGCCAAGCCGGTCGAGCAGCTACGTCCGATTCGCGTCGGCGATGAAGTTGAAGTCGACCTGCTCCCCGGGCGTCTGCCCAATCCCACGTCGGCGACGGCCGTCATCGGCGATCGTATCGTCGAAGTCGAGAATGCAGCGAACAACGCGGGCAACACCGCGAAGATTCGCGTTCTCGACGTTGACGACGACGAGGACTACGTGCTCGCTGAACTCGTCGCGGCGGGTGCCGGCGAAGCCAAAAGGAAGCGCCGGCGCGGCGGCAAGGGACGCAAGAGCCCGCTCACCGCAGCCGAACAGGCGGCCGAGTTGCGCGAGCTGGCGGCCGAGGCCGCGTCGCAGCAGCAGGCGCGTCCGCCGATCGGCATCACCACGGTAACCGAAGAGGAAGAGGCCGACGATCCCGCGCTCGCGGCGGAAGCCAAGGGCGAACATCAGCCCGATGCGATCATCATCGGGGAATCCGCCGCCGCTTCGGAAGCGCGCGAAGGCGAAGGCGGACGCGGCAAACGCCGTCGTCGCCGCCGTCGTCGCGGTCGCGGCGGGCACGGCAACGGCGAGCAGCAACGCTTCGATGCGGCAGCGCAAGTCGGCATCACGCCGGCCAGCGCCGCGGCGCAAAGCGAGTACGACGATGAGGAAGATGACGAGGACGAGCAGCCGCCGATGCAGGCCGCGGTTCCGAGCAGCAACGGAGCTGGCGCCGGCACGGAGACCACCGGAGGACGGCGCCGCCGGCGTCGTCGCCGTCGTGGACGTGGTGGCGGCGGTGGCGTGGCGACCGTTGGAGGCGCCGGCGTCGCCGGTGAACGCCACGAGGGCCTGACCGGTTCGCTGCCGATGAGTCAATCGGTTCCGGATCGTCACGTGTTTCGCGTGGATCCGCAAGGCTCGGCGCAACCCACCGGGATGACCGCGCCGCGCGAACCCTCGCGCGCGATTACGCCGGTGCGCAGAGCCAAGCCGCCCGCCGTCGAGGCGCCGCCGCCGCATCTGACGCTCCCGGCTGAAGAACTCAATCAGGCCAAACCCACACGCCGTCGCCGCACGCGCGCCAGCGGCGTCGCCGGTGAACTCGAAACCAAGGTCGTGCATGCGCTGCCCGCACCCGCCGACGACAAGCCCAAGCGCACGCGCAAAAAGGCCGAGCCCGCCGTCGACGGCGAGGCCGCACCGAAGAAAAAGGCGAGCGGCGTAAAGAAAACGTCGACGCGCAAGAAGGCGTCGACGTCTACGACCACTCGGAAGAAGAAGGCGACGTAGCCTAGTCGCCGCTTCCGTTGATCTGGCTGAGGTGCGCGATGCGATCGTCGACGAATTGCATCGCGCGCCGAAGCTGCGGATCGGTCTTGGGATCGCCGAACCGTGCCGTGCGAGGCTCGCTCACCACGATGTCCGGATTGATTCCCAAGTGGTTGATGTCGCGATTGTGCGGCGTGAGATAGCGGGCGGTCGTAATCTTCACCGCCGAGCCGTCGGGGAGCGGATAGATCGTCTGCACGACGCCCTTGCCGAACGTCTTGGTGCCGATCAGCGTCCCTACGCCACTGTCTTGAATCGCGCCCGACGTGATCTCCGACGCCGACGCGGTGAATTGATTCACGAGCACCGCGAGCGGAACCGGCGGGATCGCCGTGTCATTGGCTTCGAGCGTCGTGATGTTCGAGCCGCGCGACTCGACTGAAACGATCGGTCCCGACGAGATGAACTTCGAGCTCACCCCCACGGCTGCGTTCAAATAGCCGCCACCGTTGTTGCGAAGATCGAGGATATACGCACGCGCGCCCTTCTTTTGCAGACGCGCGAGCGCCGCGGTGAGTTCGGCGGCCGTGTCTTTGCCGAAAACCGTGAGCGCCACGTAGCCGATGTTGCCCGGAAGAATCTTATCGAAGACGCTCAGTTGATGGATCTTCGCGCGGGTCAGCGCGAAAGGCGGAAGGGTCTTTCCGTCGCGCTGCACCGTGATCGAGACCTTGGTGCCTTCCTTCCCGCGTAGATGGGCGCTGGCGCGGTCGACCGACCAGCCTTTGACGGATTGACCGTTGATTGCGGTGATCAGATCGTCTTGCTGAATTCCGGCTTTGTCGGCAGGCCCGTCGGGCACGACGTCGCTGACGGCGATGTATTTGCTGGCGTCATCTTCTTGAATGACGATACCCGTGCCGCCGAAGTCCCCGCCGTCGAGGCCGGAGTTGAGCTCGGCGTAATCCTTCGGATCGAGAAACACGGTATAGCGATCGTGCACCGAGTTGAGCATTCCCGAAATCGCCGCGTACGTCAGATCGGTGGCTGAAACGTGTTTGCCTGCGGCGCGCTGCGCAACTTCGAGGTCGAGTTCGATGTCGCGCACGTTCGTCTCATCGCTCGACGCGTGGAACGCTGGAATTTTTCCGGTCACATGATGCTTGCCCAGCGTGTCGATCAGCGCGTCGCGCGCGCCGTTCAGGACGTTCTGATTGTCGACGCGCTTG
>DATKPZ010000216.1:0-4358 GCA_035523815.1 Alphaproteobacteria bacterium | reverse complement strand
CCCCACGACCGCCGACACGGCATTGCCGGTCGATGCCGCGCTGCGCTGGAAGGGCAGCGAGCGGACGTTCTCCCGGCGGTTAGCCGTGCGCGTTGCCCCACGGTTTAGCCGCGCGCGGAATTTCGTCGAGTCCGACCGCGGCGTCGCGCAGGCGCGCGAAGAGCTGGCCTTCACCGTGCACGTTTTCAACGACGGCACCGCGCCCGAATCTGACGTGCGATTACGCCTGATCCCCGGGCTGTACCTCACGGACCTGCGCATCGGCGAGAGTGCCGACGACACCATCCCGTACGACGTGCCCGTTGCGCTGGGATTCGTGCATCCGCACCAAGAGCGGGTGTTCACGGTGCTCACGACGATTGCATCGCGCGTGCCCGACCGCTCGTCGGTGACGCTCGGAGCGGTACTCGAGCATGGCGGCGGCGCGATCGACCTTGGTACGGCGACGACGGTGGTGCGTTCGCGCCCGTCGGTAGAAAGCGTCGCGTGGGAACTCGTCTCGCACGAACCGCTGCGTCCCGGACGAACCGTCGATGCGCTCGTGCGTGTGGTAAACGCCGGTTCCGACGTGTTGCGCGATGCGCGCCTCTCCCTCACGCTTCCGCCCGAATTGACGATCGAACGTGCCGTCGACGCGCGGCGCGATCGTGACGGCCTCGCATTTGCCGATATCCCCGCCGAAACCACGCACGAATCGCGCATCACGTTGCGCCTCCTGCGCGCGGTGAATGACAATCGTACCCTGACGCTCGAGGGCTGGCTGCATGCCAAAGGCATCAGTCCGGTGCAGTTTGCGCCGCTCGACGTCACCACGTTCGCGCAGGCGCAGTTCGCGCAGAGCGCGCAGGTTCTTGCGATACCGTCGGAGAGCGTCAACGCGGGCGAGCGCCTCTATTACGAGATTCGTCTTCGTAACGAAGGCGACGGTCCGGCCGATCGTCTGACCGTTCGCGTCGTTGCAACCAATCTCGCGGTGTACATACCGTCATCGACCACGATCAACGGGATGGACATCGCCGACGATGCGGGCGCCTCGCAACTTTGGTCGGCTCGCGGTCTGGTGCTGGCGGACGTGAATCCGAACGTCGACCTGCGCATCCGCTGGGAGATGATGGTGATGTCGCCGCTGGCGGCGGGAACCGCGCTCGACACCCGCGCGATTCTCGAATGGGGCGAGGGAACGACCTTCGCGGTCGCCGCTCCGACCGTGCGCGTGCAGGCACAACCGAGCATGAGTGAATCGACTGCCGGCACGCCGATCTCGATCGCCCGCATTTTCCCGGCCGAAAAAGCCGCACTCGAGCTGCCGCCGATCCCGGAGCCCGAGCCGATTCCGCAAGCGCCGGCAGTTCCCGTCGCCGATCAAGCTCCGCGCGCGATCACCGAACTGGTCGAGTCGATCACGAGCGCGCAAGAGCCGGTTGCGACGGCGGCCGCAGCCGTGCGCGACGACGTCTCGGCGCCCGTGCTCTATCTGGATTTCTCCGCCGATCGCCTGGCTAATACGCTGCGCATGCTCGAGCGAAGCAACAGCGCGGGCGGATTGGTGCAGCACCTTTTTGCGGTGCGCTTACTCTTCCCCGAGCACGCTCAGGATGCACCGGCGTCGGTCGACGAAAGCTTCGCCGGCGCTTCTCGTGCACTGCGCGCGCCGCTCGAAAAGCTTTTCGTGCGGCTGCGCATGCCGCGCCTGACGATTACCGGCAAAGATCTCGAGGATCGCGAAAGCCGCGAGGCGCTGCGGGATGTGGTCGAGAGTCTGAGTTTTGCGCCGACCGCCTCGCCCCGCGCGCCGGCCGAGGGCGTCGTTCGCGTGTCCGGCGCCATCGAACTCGACGTCGTGCGCTCGCTGCTACCCGACCTCGAATCGGCGCCGCTGGGCGCTGTGGCTCCGTGGCTGCTCAATGCCCAGCTTTTGGGAACGACGGTCTATCACGGCAGCGAGCGTTCGGACTCGCTGGAAGCCTATCGCGGCGAGTTGCTGCACGTGCTCTCGGTCTTGAGCGAACTGCCGATCGAAGAATTCCACCGCGTGCTTACCTCGAGCGTGAATCGCACGCTGGACGATGCGCTGGCCAACGCCATCGATGCGTTGCGCGGCGCGGCACAGATTGCTGGCGAGTAATCCGGGCGCGGCGATCCTCCTCGTAGTCTTTCTCGTCGGGGCATTCTTTTTTGTGCTCGGGACCGTGCTCGTGCGGCGCGAACGCCGTGCCGCACCACCCAAGCCCGCTGCGCCCAGCGCGCCGGCGCCGGTATCATCCGAGTCGTTCGAGCGCGTCGAACAGTTGCTCTCGCGCGGGGACGCGGCCAGTGTTCGCGAGCTGGAACGCTTGCGTTCCAGCGGTCAAAGCGCCGAGATTCGCGACGCCGCCGACGACGCGCTGATCGTCATTGCCTCACGCGGATGACCACTTTGCCGATGGCGTCACGCTCGAAGAAATAACGAAACGCCTGGTGCGCATCGTCGAAGGCAAAAGCCCGATCGATGATCGGCCGTAATTGCGCGGCACAGACCGCGCGATTCATCGCCTCAAAGTGGGCGCGGTTGCCGAGTGCGATCCGCTGCAATCGAAAGACGCCGGCCAGAGCTGCGGGATCGAGCGCTGCGCTGCCGCCAAGTCCTCCCACCAGCGCGACGTGTCCGTCGGGAGCTAGCGCGGCAATCGAACGCGCGAGCGTGGTTGGACCCCCGACGTCGATCACGCGATCGGCTCCACGGCCCGACGTGAGTTCGCGCACCGCGCGATCCCAATCCGGGATCTCCCGGGAGTCGATGACATCGTCGGCGCCGATTTCGCGCAGCGCCGGCGCTTTGGCTTTCGACGACGTCGTCGCGATGACGCGCGCACCGAAGAGCTTGGCGAACTGCAAGGCAAAGACGGACACGCTCCCCGACCCCTGCACCAGCACGGTCTGCCCGGGAAGGAGCGCGCCTCCGGCGGTGATTGCGTTCCATGCGGTGACACCGGCGCACGGGAACGTGGCCGCTTCTTCGTACGAGAGGTGCGGGGGAATCGCTACGAGCGCGTCGTCGTCGAGCAAGGCGTATTGGGTCAGCAGGCCGTCAAGCGATCCGCCCAGTTGATCGGCATGCGCGAACGCGAACGGCCCGTCGATCCAGCGCGCGAAGACGTTTGCCGCAACCCGATCACCGACACGCACTCGCGTCACGTCGGGACCGATTGCGATCACGTCGCCCGCACCGTCGCACAGCGGAATGAGATCGGGCTTGATCGGCAGCGGGTAGACGCCGTCGACGAGAATCATGCGTTCGCGGTAGTTCAGCGAGGTTGCGACCATGCGCATGAGTGCCTGCCGGCGTCCGGGCTTTGCGACCTCATGCTCGCGCAGGTCCAGACTCGGGAGGCCGCCTCCCGCGCTCGCATGATAGGCGCGTGCGATCATCGCAGAACGAACTGATAGATTGCGCGCACGCGCCCATCGGCGTCGAGGACGAAGAAGTCACGTCCGATCGATTCGGCCTCGCCGCCCTCACGTGGGAGCATCTCCCACGTGAATGTCACCGCGTCGTGGTGGGCGAGTACGTCGCCGGTCGAGCGAAAGACGAACCCTTCATCCACGACCCAGCGCTGGTGCGAGCGCAGCACCCGCGCCTCGAGCTCGTCATAGCCGTGGGCTTCGAGGGTCGGCGAGAAGTGTGCGCCGTTTGGGGCCCAGAGGGCCTCGATCGCTGCGCGGCGCCGGGCGGCTTCGGGCTCGTTCCAGAGCGCGACGTAACGTTCGACCAGGTCCTGGGGGTTGTGCACGATGTATCCTCCGCTACGGTATCCTACCGGTGCGGCCCGGTCCGCGAAAGAAGGCACAGCGATGTTACTAGTCACGCAAACACACGAGGGAGCCGGCGATCCGTTCGGACCCGATGAAGTGCAGTGTCCAATTCGCGAGCTGCTGGCGCGCGTCGGTGGACGTTGGAGCCTCGACGTGATCGTGGCGCTCGGACGGGAACCACGTCACTTCGGCGATCTGGCGCGTACGATTCCCGGCGTGAGCCGGCGCATGCTCTCGCTCACGTTGCGCGGCATGGAACGCGACGGACTCGTCGCGCGCACGCCGCAGATTCGTGCGGGTGAGCGGGTGTTCTACGAGCTCAGCGCGCTCGGCGACGGACTAGCTTCGCACGTGCGCGCCCTCGGCGCGTGGTCGCAACACAACCGCGAAGCGATCTACGCTGCACGCGAACGATACGATGCGACGCAGGAGCGTTACGGCACGTAGGCTGCGCTCTTGCGGAAATACTTGACGAGAATGTCGCGCGCGATCGGTGCTGCGACGGTTGCGCCGTAGCCGCCGCTCCGGTCGACGAAGACGGCCATTGCCACGGTGGGATGATCCGT
>DATKPZ010000215.1:0-7663 GCA_035523815.1 Alphaproteobacteria bacterium | reverse complement strand
CATTTTCAAAAACAACCTCAAGCGTTTGGGCCCCGCGGCCGAGCGCGCGCTCCGCGACGCCGAGTTGCGGCGCGCTCGCGCGCTCATGGAGGTGCAGCTTCGCGCGCGCGAGACGCGGCTTCGACTGCTCTTCGAGCAACTTCCGGCACTGGTCATATCGTGCGATACCTCACTCACGGTTACGAGCGTCGAGGGTGCGCAGCTTGCGCAGGTTCCCGACGACCCAGGCGCGTTGATCGGTACGCACGTCGCGGGTTCGGCGCTTTTGGCCGACGAGTCGCGTTTCCCGATCCGGCATGCGCATCTGCAAGCATTGCAAGGCGGCGCCGCGGAGTACGAAATGATTTGGGGCGGCAAAACGTTTCGCGGACACGTTGAGCCGCTTCGTGACGTCGACGGCCGAATCGTCGGCACGATCGCGGTGGCCTTCGACATCACCGAGCGCAAGATCGCCGAGCAGCGCATCGCGTATTTTGCTCAGAACGATCCGCTCACCGATCTGCCGAATCGGGCGCTGCTGGAGGATCGGCTCACGCAAGCCATCGCGATGGCCCAGCGTCACCGCAACGCGCTCCACGTGGTGACGACCGACCTCGACGCCTTTCGCGAGGTGAACGAGCTGTACGGCTCCGGCAGTGGAGATCAGGTGTTGCGCATGATCGCGGGGCGCATCCGTCGATTGGTCGATGGGGCGGCCACGGTTTCGCGCGCGGGCGAGGACCAATTCGTGGTCCTCCTCGTCGACGCGCTCGATCCCGCGCAAGGGCGCGCATTTCTCGAGCGCCTGCATGCAACGTTCGACGCGCCCTTCGTCGTCGGCGACATCGACGTCTACGTGAATGCCAGTTCAGGGCTGGCGTCTTTTCCCGAGGATGGCGCCGATACGCAAACATTGCTGCGCTCGTCGGAGGCCGCGATGCAAGCGGCAAAGGCCGCCGGCGGCAATGGCTTTCGGATGTTCATCCCAAGCATGATCGCCTCGTCGGCCGAACGCCTCTCGCTCAAGCGCGATCTGCGGGGCGCCGCCGCAGCGGGCCAGTACGTCTTGCATTATCAGCCGATCTTCCGCTCCGTCGATCTCTCGTTCACCGGATTCGAGGCTCTGGTGCGCTGGCAGCATCCCGAGCTCGGCCTTCTGCCGCCCGACCACTTCATTCATTTGGCGGAGGAGTCGGGTGCGATCGACGATCTCGGTGTGTTCGTGCTGCGGGATGTTTGCCGGCAACTGGCCGAATGGGACGCGCGCGAGGTCGATGTTCCGCGCGTCTGCGTCAACATTTCGGCGCGCCAATTCGAGCGCGCGGGACTGAGAGATTCGATCGTGCGGGCCCTGCGCGAATTCGGCGTCGCCTCCTCGCGGCTCGAGCTCGAATTGACCGAGAGCTCGGTCATGCGCGACATTTCGGGCGGCATCGCGATGCTGCACGAGCTCAAGGGGCTCGGCGTGCGCCTGTCGGTCGATGATTTCGGAACCGGGTACACGTCGCTCAGCTACCTGCGCCGCTTCCCGATCGACACGCTCAAAATCGATCGCAGCTTCTTACGCGATATGCTGCCGGGTTCGCAGGACGAGGCGATCGTCAAGACGATCGTGATATTGGCAGAGAACCTCGGGCTCAGTTCGGTTGCCGAAGGTGTCGAGTCACGCGTCACGCTCGAACAGATTCGCGCGATCGGCGCGTGCGAGGTGCAGGGCTTCTTCTTGGGTGAGCCCGCGGCGCCGCAGGATGCGTTGGATGCGCTCAGCGAGTTGCAGGCGGGCCGGCGCAGATAGCCGCTAGGGATTTGGCGCCGGCGAGGCCGGCGCGATGGGTACGAAGTGGAGTTCGCCTGCCGCGTAGTCGATCGTGACGTTGAAATGCGCGAGGAGTCCCGCGCCGAGGTGTCCGAGCGCGGTGCCTTGGAGATGCTGGGTTGCGCCGATGGTCGACGACCCGATCGAATATCCGCCGATTTGGACTTGTGGGATGGTGCCGAGCAGCTCGACGCTCGAACCGCCGACCCCGCCGACTGTTCGCTCACCGGTCGCCGGGAACAAGTTGGGGTGGGCTTGATAGAAATCGTATGCGAGATTGATGCTGGATTCGTCGCCGGTGTCGAGCGCGAGCGAGGCCGGCAAGGTGCCGAGGTGCACGTCGACCACCGGGACGAAGTTATCGAATGCGAGCGGAACGGTAAAGCCGTCCTGCGGCGCGGCCGCGCCGAAGACCACGCGATGGCCGGCGTTATCCAGCTCGACCGTCGTTGCGGCAAAGACGTCGGCTCCTAGTACGACCTGATATCCGAACCGATCGATGTCGTGCAACACGACGTAGTTTGCCGCGGGAAGCGTCATCGCTCCGGCGCGCAGCTCGCCTGCGTGCACGACCTGGGTCGCATAATCGCCCAGACCTTTGACCTGAAACGAGCCGATCGTGGGTGCTTTGAGCTCTTGGGCAAGGGTCGAGCTGACCGAAAGCCCGGAGTTGCCGCTGTCGAGCAGACACTTCGTGACGATTCCCCCGAGCGAGCAGGTGAAGATCGGTGTCGTTTGATCCGGATCCGTGGCCACGACTGCCGGGGATGATGCGAAAACCGGAAGAGGACCGTGCGGCGTCTCGAATGCTGTCCCGAGTGCGTCGCGTTGTTCGTAACGCTCGAACAACACGCCGTTGCGATAGACCTCGAGCGGCAACGTGTAGCGCCCTCCGACCGGCACGTAATCCCGGTACTCGAGCGTCATGTCGCCGTTGACGTCGCGCATATACGTCACCGCGGCGCTCTTGGGATCAACGTACACGAGCATCGGAACCGCGTCGCCGCTCGTGACGAGCAGCGTGCGATAGGCGATTCCGGAGATCAGCGTCGGACCGTCGTCGATGATCCGTCCGCCGTGCGCAGCAAACTCAGGGTCGAGGAAGGAGAACGACGCGACGGTGCGCTCGGCTCGGAGGAGCGGATCGGCGCCGTTCGCATCGGGCAATGTGGTGCCGTTGATATTGATCGAAAAGAGCCGCTCGCCGTCGAAATACGTGCCTTCGCAGATACCCGAATTGCAGCGGTAGGTGGCAAACCGTAGCCCCTGTGACTCGCTTCGCAGGTCGACCGTCTCGCCGTTGTCGGTCAGCTGCGAGGTCGAACTGAGGTGCGCGCTCCAAACCGGGCCGCTGCGCTCGCGCATGCGGGCGAGCACTTGGGCGAGTGACTCGTGCGACGGGGCCGCGGCCAATGTCGCAAGGCCGAGCGCGAAGAGCACGGCGAGCTGTCTGGCGAATACCATCGGCATGCATTTCGAGTTGATCGACGAGTATCTTCTGAGCGGAACCGGACGTAAGGCCGACGTGATCGAAAAGCTGCTCGCGGAGCGCAGCACGCTTCCGGCGGCTGCGCCGTTCTATGAGGGGATGCGAATGCTGGGAGCTCGCACGCCGGACCTGACCTTGGTTGCCTTGCGACTGGTGCTCGCGGGCCGGCGAGCCGACGACGCGAGCGTGGTCGAGTTGCGCGAACATCTGGAGAAAGCACGTGCCGGAGGTGCGGACGGGGCCGCCGCGCGCGACGCGTATCGACGCATGCTCGTTCTGCTTGTCTTGGGAATCCTGATCGCTTTTGCCCGCACCCTTCCCGCATCGGCACAGACGGCAACACCGGCGCCAAACCTGTATCGCTCGCTTGAAGCCGGTCATTCCGCGCGTCCTGCCGGCGAGATCCGCGGGACGATTGCGTCAGTCGACTATCCGGGTGGGACGCTCGTCGTGCGCGGCCGCGCGAGGTCCGACGTCGTCGCGGTCGTTCCGGCAACGACCATCTACGAACACGGCGAATATGCGACATTTGCCGACCTGCACCGTGGTCAGCACGTCGATATCACCGCCTACGAAGTCGGCGGACGGCTGGTCGCGCAGACGATTCGCATTTGAACGCGCTCGAGCTCGCAAGCGGCGTCATCGTGACGGGGTTCCATGGAACCCATCCCAGCCGGAATGATCTTGCCGCGTTGCGGCGCGTTCCGTTCGGCGGCTACATCTTGTTCGCGCGCAATATCGAGGACGTCGCGCAGATGCGCGCGCTCACCGGTGCGCTATGCGCGGGTGCGCCGATTCCGCCGATCGTGGCGATCGATCAAGAGGGTGGGAGGGTGATGCGTTTGCGGGCGGGAGCCGAGCCGATGCCGCCGATGATGGCCCTCGGCGCCCTCGCCGACGTGCAGCTCGCATTCGATGCCGGCGAGACGCTCGGCCACGACCTGCGGCGTACCGGCTGCACGCTCGACTTCGCGCCGGTCCTCGATCTGGCGCTCGACGCTCGCAACACCGTGATCGGAACGCGCGCGTTCGGCACCAGCGGTGAGCTGGTCGCGCGACTCGGCGGCGCTTTAGCGCGCGGGCTCGAGAGCGCGGGCATCATGCCGACATTCAAACATTTTCCGGGCCACGGCGCGACCGCATTCGATACGCACGTGGGACCGGCGCGTCTAGACTGCGACGAGGCGACACTGCGCGCGCGAGACCTGTGGCCCTTTGCTGCCTGCCTTCGCAACGATGCCGCGGTCATGGCGGCGCACGTCGCCGTCCCCGCGATCGACGGCGAACTTCCCGCATCACTCTCGCGCCGTTTTCTCACCGGTATTCTGCGCGACGAATGGCGTTTCGCCGGAGTATGCTTCACCGATTGCATGCAAATGGATGCGATCGCGCAAGGAGTCGGAACGGTTCGGGGCGTCGTCCGTGCGATCGCGGCAGGCGCCGACTGCGCGGTGATCAGCCACGATCCGGAGTTGGCATGCGAGGCAGCGCACGGTTTGGCTCGGGCGGTCGAGAGCGGCGAGGTGGCGGCGGAGCGATTGCGCGAGGCGCACGAGCGCGTGAAGATGTTGCGGACGCGCGCGCATCCGCCATGTGATATCGATGCGCCTGCGCCCCATCCGGGAATCGGCCGCCGGATCGCGCGCGAGGCGGTGACCGTTTTGCGCGGCGTGCCGCGCGCCGATCCGGTCGCCGATTTCGCGGTCGTCTTTGGGGAGGGATCGCTCGCGGCGCATGCGCCGGCGCTCGAGGAGCGCCGGCTCGACGTGGATCCTTCCGATGACGAGGTCGCCGCGGCATTGAACGCCGTCGCGCAATCGAACCGGCGTCCGCTCGTCCTCACCTCTCGCGCGCATCTGCACGAGCGCCAAGCCCGCGCGATCGAAACCATCCTCGACCGGGCTCCCGATGCGCTCGTCGTGTCGTGCGCCGAGCCGTACGATGCGCCGCTCTTCGCGCGCGCGCGACATGTGCTCGCCGCGTACGGCAACGACGAGGTGAGTCTCGCCGGACTTTCCGACGCCATCTTTTTGGGTACGCCGTGCCGCGGAGCGCTGCCGATTGCGCTCGCTTGAACGCGTTGCGGCGATCGACCGGGTCCTGAACGACGCGCATAACCTGAGCTTCACGGGAGCGGTCGCGCGGGTCGAACGCGCCGGAGCGCTGGTCTACGAACGCGCGGTCGGCACGACGCGGCTCGACTCGAGCGCGCAAGCGGTGTACGTCGACACGCACTTCGATCTGGCTTCGATCACCAAGCTGTTCGTGTCGACGGCCGCGCTCGATTTGGTCGCACGCGGTGCGATCGACTGCGACGCGCCGCTACGCGCGTTTATTCCCGAGTGGACGGGTACGAGTCACGCGGCGATCAGCCTGCGGATGCTGTTGGCCCACACCTCGGGCATGCACTCGGGCGCGGACTATCGCACGCTCTTCGATACGCGGGTTGCGGACTTTGCGCTGCGGCGGCCGCTGGCCGCTTTGCCGGGCGAGCGCGTGATCTATAGCGATCTGGGCATGATTGCGCTAGGCATCGCGATCGAACGGATCACAGGGCGCTCGCTGGAGGACGCGATCGCGCGGCTGTGGGGAGCACAGGTACGGTTCAATCCGCCCGCGATCGAGCGCGGCGCGATCCCCGCGACGGAGGAAGACCGCTGGCGCGGCCGCGTGCAGGGGAGCGTGCACGACGAGAAGGCCCATTTGATGAACGGCGTCGCCGGCCATGCCGGGCTGTTCGGGAGCGCGGCGAGCGTTTCACGGCTCGCGGAAGTGTACCTCGCGGCCGAGCGCGGACGTGCTCGGGGGCTGCTTCCGCCCTCGCTCGCGCGCGAAGCGCTCGCGTGCGCTGCCGACGACCCGGTGCTGCGCCGGGGACTCGGGTGGGCCCTGAAAACCAGCGACGAAAACTCGTGCGGCGCGGGTTTCGGCCCGCGCAGCTTCGGTCACACCGGGTTTACGGGGACCTGCATCTGGGCGGATCCGGACCGCGACCTGCAAGCCGTGCTGCTGACCAACGCCGTCTACTTCGGACGTGAAGATTCCCGTCCGCTGCGAGTGGCATTTTATGACGCCGTCATCGAAACGTTCGGCGGATGATCGCAGTTGGCTTGATGAGCGGTACGTCGCTGGACGGCATCGATGCGGCGCTGGTGCGGATCGTTCCGCGCGATGCGGGCTACGGGATCGACCTGCTCAACTTCGTAACCTCACCGTTCGAACTTGGGCTCGAGCGCCGTTTGCGCGCGGCGCTGCCCCCGCACGAAGCGAATGCAGCGGCCATCGCCGAGTTGCATCGCTCGCTCGGTGCCGCGTTTGCCAGAGCCGCGCGTAGCGCGAGCGGAGCGCTTGCCGTCGACTACGTCGCTTCGCACGGGCACACGATCTTTCATGACGGCGCGGCTCATCTGACGATGCAGATCGGTGATCCGTTTGCGATTCGCGAAGCGCTGCGCGCGACGGTCTGTTATGATTTTCGCTCCGCGGACTGCGTGGTCGGCGGAAACGGAGCCCCGCTGGTTCCTTACGTCGACGTCTTGCTGCTCGCCGATGCAGATGAGGACCGTGTCGCCCTCAATATCGGGGGCATTGCGAATGTTACCGCGTTGCCGCGCGGATGCGAGCCCCACGACGTCGAGGCCTTTGATTGTGGGCCCGGCGTCATGCTGCTCGACGCGTTCGTGCAGATGCGCAGCGGCGGCGAGCAGTCGTACGATGCGGACGGCGCGCTCGCGGCTGCGGGTCGCGTCGACGAGGCGGCGCTAAGCGTTATGCTCGGTGATCCGTACTTCGCGCAGGCAGCTCCGAAATCGACCGGGCGCGAACGCTTCGGAGCCCAGTTTCTTCTTTCGCATCGGCACCTGCTCGAGCGGCTATCGCTTGAAGACGGCTGCGCGACGCTGACGGAATTGACGGCCGCCACGATTGCGGGCGCGATCGCGCGCCTCGACGTGGCGGCATCGAGGGTGTTGTGCAGCGGTGGCGGTGCGCGCAACGCGGCGCTCCTCGCGCGAATCGCCGCGCGCTTGCCGCAAGCGCGGGTCGAACCCAGCGAAGTGCTTGGGCTGCGCGGCGATGCCAAGGAGGCGCTCGCGTTCGCAATACTCGGGTATGAAACGCTGCGCGAGCGGGCATCCAACGTTCCACGCGTGACCGGCGCGTCGCGCGCCGTGCCGCTCGGAGCGATCGCGCCGTTTGCGCTGCACCGATTGATCGCGGAGGTGGAGAAGGAATGCCGATCTTCGTAGGGGTGGACGCCGGCGCGAGTGCTACCGAATGCTTCGTCGAACGCGACGGCTCGATCGATGCCGCGCAAGGCGACGGCGTGAACGTTCGAACGGTAGGCGTGAAGCTCGCGGCCGAGCGCATCGCGGCAACGG
>DATKPZ010000214.1:0-3396 GCA_035523815.1 Alphaproteobacteria bacterium | reverse complement strand
TGCCCGTGAGCATCAAGAACTCGAGCGGTTCCGTCCCGGCGTTTTCAACCGGAATCGTGTCGCCGTTGCGATCGAACACGATCGCGGCCCGCGCGGCGTGCACGCGCTCGCCGCTAAAGCGCGCTTCACCAGACATCAAGTAGACGATCGCCGTATGGCCATCTTGGACAGCATGTACGACCCGTGCGCCCGGCTCGAGACGATAGTGAACGAAGCCGATGGGGATGCGCGTTTGCGCAGCGCCCGCGATGCCCTGCGCTTCACCTGCGATGACGCGAGCCGACGCGAGGTCGTCCTCGCTGCGCCAGAGCGGAATCTGCGAGGCGCGCACGTCCTGATAACGCGGGCGTACGAACTTGTCGGCCTTGGGAAGGTTGATCCAAATCTGAAAGCCGTGCTGGCGGCCGCCTTCGCGCATCATGCGCTCCGAGGGCATCTCGGCGTGCACGACGCCGGCGCCTGCCGTCATCCACTGCACGTCGCCGGGATGCAGCTCACCGCGATGCCCGGCCGAGTCGGCATGCTGGAACTCGCCGTCGATCATGTAGGTCACCGTTTCGAAACCGCGATGCGGATGATCCGGCGCACCGATCGCTTCGCCGGGCGCGTACTGCACGGGACCAAGTTCGTCGATCAGCAGAAACGGATCGACCTGCATGACGCCTTGTACCGGGAACGGCCGGTGCACCAAAAACCCGCCGCCCTCCTCAAAATCCTGGGCAGGCAACACGAGAGAAACCTTGTGTTCTGACATAGCACTCTCCATAACCCGAGTGCGGTTGCGGCGGGTTCCTAGGCGACCCCGGCCGGGATCTTCATCTCGGCGGGCGCGTGTGGCACGTGCAATTTTGCGCCGGTCGCCGCCTGCACGTCATCCACGGTGACCCCCGGCGCCAGCTCGGTCAGCACCAAGCCGCGCGGCTCGACGTCCATGGCTGCTAGGTCGGTGATGATCTTGTTGACCACGCCCTTGCCGGTCAGCGGCAAATCGCAGCGCTCAAGAATCTTGTGCACGTTGCCCTTGGCGACGTGCTCCATCATCACGATCACGCGCTTGGCGCCATGGACCAGATCCATCGCGCCGCCCATGCCCTTGACCAGCTTGCCGGGAATCATCCAGTTGGCTAGATCGCCATGCTCGGAGACTTGCATCGCGCCGAGTACCGCGAGATCGATGTGGCCGCCGCGGATCATGCCGAACGACAGCGCCGAATCGAAGAACGACGCACCCGGCAAAACGGTCACGGTCTCTTTGCCCGCATTGATCAGGTCGGGATCTTCCTCGCCCTCGTACGGATAGGGCCCCATGCCCAGGATTCCGTTCTCGCTTTGCAGCGTTACGGTGATGCCGGAGGGCACGTAGTTGGGAATCAGCGTCGGCAGTCCGATGCCGAGGTTGACGTACTGTCCATCTTGCAGTTCCAGCGCGACCCGCGCGGCGAGCTGCGTTCGAGTTAAAGGCATTAGCGTTTCCTCGTCGTGACGCGTTCGATGCGTTTGCCGGCTGAGCCGACTTTGACGATGCGTTGCACGAAAATCCCGGGGAGATGCACGGATTCGGGATCGATCTCACCCGGCTGCACCAGCTCCTCGGTTTCGACGATCGTGACCTTACCCGCCATCGCGCAAAGAGGATTGAAGTTTCGCGTCGCTTTGTGAAAGATGACGTTCCCCGCGGTATCCGCAACTGACGCGCGCACGAGCGCGTAGTCGCACACGATGCCAAGCTCCATCACGTAGTGACGTCCGTTGAACTCGCGGGTTTCCTTTTTCGGCGACGCGATGGCGACCGAGCCGTCGGCGTTGTACTTCCACGGAAGTCCGCCGTCTGCAACCAGCGTACCGACGCCGGCGGGCGTGAAAAATGCGGGGATGCCGCAGCCGCCGGCGCGCAGCCGTTCGGCCAGCGTGCCCTGCGGGACGAGTTCGACTTCGAGCTGGCCGCCGAGGTACTGGCGCTCGAATTCCTTGTTCTCCCCCACGTAGGAGCCGGTCGTGCGGCGGATGCGCTTGTTGTCGAGCAGCACGCCCAGCCCCCAGCCGTCGACACCGCAGTTATTCGAAACGGTGACGAGGTCCGACGCACCCTGCTCGAAGAGCGCCTGGATCAGGTTCTCCGGAATGCCGTTGAGGCCGAAGCCGCCCACGGCGAGCGACGCACCGCTGCGGATGTCGGCCACCGCCTCGGCGCACGTCTGGAACACTTTGTTCATTCCGGGCTATTGCGCCGATTGACGGAACGGCTCCCTCCCCCGTGGAAGGCTCAGCCATGAGTATTGCACCCCCTCGCGTCGACGCCGACGAAGAGGCCATGATCGTCAACATGGTGCGCGAACTGGTTGCGGAAAAAGTCGCACCGCGCGCCGCCGAGATCGACGAGACCAGCGAGTTCCCCACCGACATCAAAGAGCTGTTCGCGCAGAACGACTTGATGGGCATCCCAATTCCCACCGAATACGGCGGCCTCGGCGGCTCGTTTGTGACCTACGTCAAGGTGGTGGAAGAGATCGCTAAGGCGTGCGCCTCGAGCTCGCTCATCGTCGCGGTTCAGGAGCTGGGCATGCTGCCGATTCTGATCGGCGGGAGTGAGGAACAAAAGAAGCGCTTCCTTCCCGACATCGCTTCGGGCAAGAAGATTGCGGCCTACGCGCTTACCGAAGCCTCGAGCGGTTCCGATGCGCTCGGCTCGATGCGCACGCGCGCGGAACGCCAGGGCGATACCTACGTGCTGAACGGTCAAAAGATTTGGATCACCAACGGCAGCGTTGCCGATGTCGTGTGCGTCTTCGCCGTGACCGATCCGAACGCCGGTTCGCGCGGCGTCTCGGCCTTCGTCGTGGAGAAAGGCACCAAGGGCTTCGCGGTCGGCAAGAAAGAGAAAAAAATGGGCATCCGCGGTTCACCCACCGTGGAACTGGTTTTCGACGATTGCGAAGTTCCGGCCGCGAACCGTTTGGGCGAAGAGGGCGAAGGCTTCAAGATCGCGATGAAAGTGCTCGACAAGTCGCGTCCCGGCATCGCAGCGCAGGCACTCGGCATTGCCGCCGGCGCACTCGACTACGCGACCGCGTACGCAAAAGAGCGGGTCGCGTTCGGTAAGCCGATCGGCCAGCACGAGGGCGTCGGATTCATGCTCGCTGACATGAAAACCGAGGTCGAAGCCGCGCGATTGCTGCTCTACGAAGCTGCTCGCAAATGTGACGAGGGCGCTCCCGACGTCTCGCTCTGGGCCTCGATGGCCAAGCTCAAATGCGGTGACGTGGCGATGTCGGTTTCGACCGACGCGGTCCAGGTTTTGGGCGGCTTCGGCTATTCGGCCGAGTACCCGGTCGAGCGCATGATGCGCGATGCCAAGATCACGCAAATCTACGAGGGGACCCAGCAGATCCAGCGGCT
>DATKPZ010000213.1:0-4643 GCA_035523815.1 Alphaproteobacteria bacterium | reverse complement strand
TTACCGCTGCCGCTCACGCCGGTGACGGCGGCGAAGACGCCGATCGGGAATTTCACGTCGACGCCGACGATGTTGTTCGCGGTCGCTTTGCGCAGCTCGAGCCAGCCGCGCGGCTCGCGGCGCAGCTTGGGAATCGGAATGAATTTGCGTCCCGAGAGGTAAGCGCCGGTTTCGGACCTTGGGTTTTCGAGAATGCGATCGAGCGTTCCGACCGTGAGGATCTCGCCCCCCTCCGCGCCTGCGCCCGGCCCGATGTCCACGATCACGTCGGCGGTGCGCATCGTATCCTCATCGTGCTCGATGACGATGAGCGTGTTGCCCAGATCGCGCAGCGTTTTGAGCGTAGCCAAAAGCCGGTCGTTATCGCGCTGGTGCAACCCGATCGACGGTTCGTCCAAAATGTAGAGCACGCCGACCAGCGCGCTGCCGATCTGCGTCGCCAAGCGGATACGCTGCGACTCGCCACCGGAGAGCGTGGTTGCGGAGCGCGCCAGCGTGAGGTAGTTCAGCCCGACGTTGGTCAGAAAGCCCAGGCGCGCGCGAATCTCCTTGACGATCTGATGCGCGATCTGCTCCTGTCGCGGCGTCAGCTTGAGCGAGCGAAAGAAGGCTTCGGAATTCTCGATCGACATGCGGGTCACGGCGTCGATGTTCTCGCCGCCGACCGTGACCGCAAGCGCCTCAGGCTTGAGGCGCGCCCCTTTGCAGGTCGGACAGGTCGAGGACGACATGTACTTCTCGATGTCTTCCTTGACGTAGTCGCTCGAGGTCTCGGTGTAGCGGCGCTGCAAATTATTGATCACGCCTTCAAACGACGAACGGTATTCCCACGTCTTCCCCGAGCGCGAGGTGAAAGCGAAATCCTGCTCTTTGTCGGTCCCGTACAGGATGACGTCGAGGACGTCGTCCGAGAGATCCTCGATCGGCGTCGACATCTTGACGCGGTATTTGCGCAATACTCGCTCGAGCTGTTGCAGGTAGTATGGGTTCATCGACGGGAAACGCCCGCCGCCCAGGCTCTTGCTCCAGGGCACGATCGCGCCGTCGGCGATCGACTTGCTGCGATCGGGGATGACTTTCCACGGATCGATCTCGATCTTCTCCCCCAGACCGCTGCACGCGGGGCATGCGCCGTAGGGCGAGTTGAACGAGAACAGGCGCGGAGCCAGCTCCTCGAATGAAATCCCGCAATGCACGCACGCAAATGCTTCGCTGAACGTAATTTCCCGTTCGCCGGCGAGGACCGTGACGATGCCGGTGGAGAGACGCAGCGTCGTCTCGACCGAGTCGGTAAGCCGCTTGCGCACGTCGGGTTTGATCACCAGCCGATCGACCACGACCTCGATCGTGTGTTTGCGTTTCTTGTCGAGCACGATCTTCTCGCGAAGTTCTTTGACCTCGCCGTCGACGCGCACGCGCGCAAAGCCCTCTTTGGCGACTTCCTCGAACAGCTTGGCGTATTCGCCCTTGCGCCCGCGCACCAGCGGCGCGAGAACCTGGATGCGCGTGCCCTCGGGGAGATCCATGATCGCGTCGACGATCTGCTCGCTCGATTGCGAGCTGATCTCACGGCCGCAGTTATAGCAGTGCGGCGTGCCGACACGCGCATAGAGCAGGCGCAGGTAGTCGTAGACTTCGGTGACGGTACCCACGGTCGAGCGCGGGTTGCGCGAGGTCGACTTCTGGTCGATCGAGATCGCGGGCGAGAGCCCTTCGATGTAATCGACGTCGGGCTTTTCCATCTGGCCGAGGAATTGCCGCGCATACGACGAGAGCGACTCGACGTATCGGCGTTGCCCTTCGGCATAGATAGTATCGAACGCGAGCGACGACTTCCCCGAACCGGAAAGACCGGTCACGACGATGAGCGCATTGCGCGGCAGCGTGAGGTCGATGTTCTTGAGGTTGTGTTCGCGCGCGCCCTTGATAACGATGTGGTCAAGACCGGCAGCCATATAGCTCCTCTAAGACTCCGTTTCGGCCCGGGTGAGTTTCAGGTATTCCCCGGCAATGACCAGTGATGCGTAGGCGACCACGACCTGTTGAAGGACTCCGGTGACGAGCCATCCGGCGAGGTCGGACACCCGGCCGGCCAGCGAGCCAAGCCAGCCGCCGGCCGCGGCGATGATCGCAATGAGGGCCACGACGCCGACGGTCGGCAGCAGGTTGGCGAGCGCCGTCGAGGCCGACTCGACGATCCCGGCGATCGGCGGCCGCTCCCCGATCACGACTGCAGCCAGCGTGTAAATGAAGAAGACCGCGTAGACGATCAGCGTGACGCCAAAGGTCGGCACGGCCAGCGCCGAGGCGCAAAAGCCGATGACCAGCAACAAAAGCAGCGCCGCGAGGACGGAGGTCCAGCGGTGCGCCAGCGCGCTCCATCCGTCGCCCAAGCGGGTATGCTCGTGGCGCCAAGCTGCACCGGCCATGCCGGTCACGTAGGCCATCTGCACGAGCGAGAGCGCAAGCGTCGCCGTTACGAGCGCGCCCAAGAGCAGGAGCTCGTCGGTCAGCGCCTGCGCGGCGATCGATGCCGCCGTTTGCAAGCCGCCGATGACGATGCCCGGAACGAGCATCACCGGATTGCGCACGAGCAGCGTCCAGGCTCGCGCGAACGTGCTCTCCAGATCTCGCGCGCTTTGCGTCATGCGCGCTCCAACGCCGCGAGCACGTCGCCCACCGAGCTGCAGATCGCACTGGGCTGCGGCGCTCCGGCCGGCACGTCTTCGCCGCGAATATTCAGCCACACGGCATAGAGCCCGGCGTCGAGCGCGCCGCGCACGTCGCGATCGTAGCGATCCCCCACCATCGCGCTGCGCGCGGGGGCGGATCCAAGCGTCGTGCACGCATGGGCAAAAAGCAGCGGGTCGGGCTTGACCATACCGACTTCATCGGCAATAAAGATCGCGTCGAAGTACTCGCCGATCTGAAGCAACTTGATCTTCTCGCGGTGCGTTTCGGAAAAGCCGTTAGTCAGAATGCCCAGCCGCAGACCACGTTCGCGCAGCGCGCGCAGCAGCTCGATCGCTCCTGGGAACACCGAGAAGTACCTTTTGCGGTATTCGTTGTACGTCGCGGCGCTGCGCTCGGCCAGGCTGCGATCCGCGATGCCGACCCGCTCGAGCGCGCTCTGCCACATCATCTCGCGCAAGCCCGAAAGACGCGTGCGCAATTGATCGGGCGAAAGGCGGTGCCAGAATCCTTCGGCTTCGGCGATGTACGCCGCTTTGACCGCAAGGGCGTCGACGCCGCGCTCGAGCGCAATCTCACGCGCGACCTCTTCGGCCGCGGATTGAAATGCGAACGTATCGTCGTGCAGCGTGTCGTCCAAATCGAAGAGGACGACTTCCAATTTGCGATTCACGCGCTTATATGTCCTAGAAGCGAACCCGAAAACTGCGCAGCCCGCAGGCGTCGATCTGCGATGCGATCGCCTCGCCCTCGATTGCGGCCGGCCCGTGCGATGGGCGTTCGATATCGTCGACCGTCTGCACTTCCCGCATCCGCGCGCCGCAGCGTAAGCGAAGCGGGCGGGATGCGCCCTCGCGCTCTTGCACCGTCACGATGACGCCGTCGCCGTCCGCTGCGGGCTTGCAGGCGAGGAATCGAATCGCCGGATCCTCGCTCGTGAAAAGTCGCACGCGCGGCTCGCAGGCGAATGCTTCCCAGGCCGCCTCGAGAGCGCCGATCGAGATGCCGGGTTCGAACGGCGCAAAGGCCCACGAACGTTGCGCCTCACCGCGATCGTGAAGCAACGATGCGCGAAGATGCATGCCGCCTTTGCGCAGCGGCGTTGACGTCCACCCGAGCGGACTTGCGATAAACAGCGCAAATCCCGCGCGCTCATCGCTGAGCGCGGCAACGTTCCCGTCTTCCGTGTAGCGCAACTGCACGGCCTGGAGCGCAACCCAATTCTCGAGGGCAAGCGTCGCGCCGCGGGCTTTCCAATCGATCGCGCACGCGACACGAACGAACGGCTCACCGCGCCGAAGCTCGATCGACATGGTTATCGGCGATGAACCGGCCAGAAAACGCGCCTCCACGCGATCCTCGTGCAGCTCGAACCCGGTCGGGCGCACGCGTATGCGCCAGCCTCGCGGAAAATCGCGGTAGGCGGCGAGTAAATTCGCCTGCGCGATCGGAACGCGCGTCCGCGGCGAGTTCAGCTCGAGGAGCGCGGCATGGGCGTTGAACGACGCCTGCACGAGCCCGTTGTCGAAACGCACGTCGTCGCCGTCGCGCGCGGGACGGCTCGGCTCGGGGGTACGACTGTTCGCCGCGCGCGGCAACATCGCGTCGGCGGCTTTCTCGACCAGCTCCAACTGACCATCCGCGAGTGCAACACGCAGACGATCGACCAAGTCGCGCGGACCATGAACCGCGATACACCACGCGACCTTCTCCTGTACGGCCGCGAGTTCGCGTGGTGAAGCCGGCACTAGGCGATGGTGATGCTCTCGCCCGGGTGCATGACGGTTACCTTCGTTTGCGGCGACGTCTTGGCGACCGCGGCCGCAAACTGGTCGCCGGCATGGACGCCGAGCACGAGCGGATTGTGGGCGTAATGCACCGGAACGGCATGCGAGACACCCATAGCTTTGCAGGTCATCGCCGCGTCGTTCGGCCCCATCGTGAAGGCTCCA
>DATKPZ010000212.1:0-2607 GCA_035523815.1 Alphaproteobacteria bacterium | reverse complement strand
GCGGGTTCGTACGGCGGTCGGCTTCGCGAACTTCGCTATCGCTGAGCGCGGCCGTCGTTCCGCCTTCCTCGATGCCCCCGGGGCGCGCAGAGGTGCCGGTACGCTTGGTCATCGCCCACTTGTACCCGCTTTTGAGCCCTTCATGGGCTCTTCGCGGGCTACTCGCGCTGAGGTTTGGGTATGTAGGTGAGATCCTCAGGCCTGAAGCGGTGCTCGATCAGCTCGCCGTCAGCTTTTTTGTAGCGCACGACGACGGATCGGGTGTCCACCTCGATGACCTCGCCTTGTGTGCCGAGGTTGTCGATGGACACGTGGTCGCCGTAGCGGAGATTTGACATCAGTGTTTCCTCACGCGTAGATGATAGCAGATATCCGAAAAACCGGAGCTTGACATTCAGGGGGGAATCCCGTCGCGGCGCTAATAGGTGCACAGCGTGAACGATGAGCGATTCCAGATTGCTGGGTTTACTGGAGAGATCGACTTCACCGCCCGCGAGGAGATCCGGGCGAAGCTTGCGCCCCTGAGCGACGCTGAGGCGGCGATCGTTGACCTGTCCGCCGTCACCTACATGGACTCGAGCGCGCTCGCCGAGATTCTGTACGTGCAGCGCGGCCGCGATCGATCGGGGCGCGCCGGAATGCGCGTCGTGGCCAGTCCCGCCGTTCGTCGGCTCTTCGAAGCGGCCGGTCTGAATGGTTTGCTGCCGGTGGACGCCACGCTCGACGAGGCGAAAGCGTCCTTGTGACCATCCCCGGGCGCCTCAGTTCGATACTGGGTTTTGCGTCCGCGGTCGCCGTACTCGCCGTCTTCGTCGTCGCGGCCTTTTCGATTCGCGCGACCATCGATCAAAATCTGACGTTCCAACGAAATCTGCGCTTGGCACAGATCGATCGTTCGCGCCTCCTGCGACTGCAAATCGACGAGGAGACGGGCGTTCGCGGCTACCTCGATACCGGCGTGGCCACGTTCTTGGCGCCGTACACCGCCGCGCTTCACGACTTCGGAGCTACGGCTGCATCGCTTCGCGAGCGTCTCGTCATGCTCGGCGTCGACCCCGCGCCGCTTCGCGATGAAGTCGCATTGAATCGCGCATGGTTGCTCGCCGTAGCGCCGCCGCTTCTTCGCAACCCCGCAAGCCATGGTGACCTTGCGATCCAGCGTGAAGGAAAGCGGCTCGTCGACCGGTACCGCGCTGCCGACGGTGCACTCAACGATCGGCTCACCGCCTTGGCCGACCGCACCGAAGCAGCGGCCGCCGCAGACGTCAACAGAACGCTGTTCGGGGCAATTCTGGTTGGTGTCATCCTTGCAGGCCTGCTGATCTGGCTCTCGGCCTCGGCGCAGCGTCTTGCGCTCGAGGCGGAATTACAGCGCCGCGCGTATCTCGAAGAGAAGCGCATCGCCGATGCGCTGCAGGAAGCGTTCTTGCAGAAGAGTCTGCCGGACGTCGCCAAGGCGGAATTGCATGCGGTGTACGTTCCGGCCGGCCGCGAGTCGCGCGTGGGCGGCGATTGGTACGACGCGTTCGAACTCGGCGGAGATCGCATTCTCTTCTCGATCGGTGACGTTGCCGGCCACGGGGTTGAAGCCGCAGTGGTCATGAGCCGCGTTCGTCAGGCGTTGCTTTCGGTTGGAATCGACGAGCCCGATCCGGCTGCCGTGTTGTTGCGCGCAAATGAGATCCTGCTCATGCAGGATGCGACCGTGGTCACTGCAATCTGCGGGGTGATCGATCTCGCGAACGGAGTGATCCGCCTTGCGAATGCGGGCCATCCACCCGCACTCGTGCGCTACGAGCGTGGCGCGATCGAAACGATCGGCGCGACCGGTCCGCCCCTGGGTGCGATGGACCGCCCGGCGTTCGGGGTTTCGTCCGTGCTCGTAGAGCCCGGGTCGATGCTCGTCCTCTATACCGATGGTTTGATTGAGTACGCCCGCGACTTGGATTCGGGTGAGCGCCGCTTGCTGGAAGCGCTGAGCTTCGTCCATGCCGAAGCCGAGGATCCGGCCGATGCCCTCATGCATCACATCTTCGGCAGCGAAGCCCCAATCGACGACGTGGCGATTCTAACCGTTCGTTTCCGGGAAAGCCTGAATGATGGAGCAACGGCAGGCGCCTCGTCGGCGGATCGCGCGCGGCCCATACTGGGCCGCGGTCTGCGCGCTCTGCTCGTATCGGCATCCCCGGTGCTAAAGGCCGGCGTCAACTCATGACCCCGCGATGGACGTGGCGGATAAATGAGCCCGACGCTCGCGAAGTATCGCGCTCGCGGCATGCGTTCGCGCAGATCCTGCGCGAAGCCGGGCGTGACGAGTCCGAGGTGCACACCGCGGTGATGATCCTGGGCGAGTTGATTGCGAACGCGTGCGAACACGGCCGTATTCCCGTTGAAATCGAGCTGCGTTCACTTGGACCCTCGCTGGTGCTCGACGTTTTGGATTCGGGACGCGACATCACGCGTCCGCGCCAGCGAGATCCGCAGTCCCTGCGTGGACGCGGCTTTGAGATCATCGAGCGACTCGGCGGCATTATCGAGATTTTACCGCGTCCACGCTCGCGCGTGAGCGTGGTCCTTCCCCTCTAGCGGCCGATGCCGGAGCAGCTC
>DATKPZ010000211.1:0-3948 GCA_035523815.1 Alphaproteobacteria bacterium | reverse complement strand
GACGCGCGCGACGGTGACGCTGAGCTTCGAGCCGGACGACGCCCTGCGCGAACGGTTGAACGCGGAGGGCTACGCTCTCGATCCGGGCGAAGACGCGACGTTCGTCCGCGAGATGAATGACAGCGGAAAATCGAGCGTGCGAGTCAACGGCCGCGTCGCGACCGCCGGCTACGTGCGCGAGATCGGCGCGCAGATTGCCGAAATCGTCGGTCAGCACGACGCCCAGCGGCTGCTCTCGCCCGCCTACCACGTCGAATTGCTGGATCGCTTCGGCGGCGAACCCGCGCTCGAAGCGCGCAGCGCCGCGGAGCGATCTCGCGCGCGCGTCGCGCAGCTCGAGGCGGAACTGCTCGAGCTTCGCGGTGACGAGCGCCGGGCGCAGCAGCGTTACGACGACGCTCGCTTCGAGCTCGAAGAGATCCAGGCTGCCGCGCCGTCGGAGGGCGAGGACGGACGCCTCGATGAGCGGCGCCGCTATCTCGACAACGTCGAGCGGATCGCCGCCGCGCTGCGCACTGCGCACGACGCGCTCGCGAATGACGATTCGAGCGCGACCGGCGCGCTCGGCGTCGCGAGCGTAGCGCTGAACGGCATCGCCGATATCTCAACCGACTTGCGAGCGATGGCGGAGGAGGCCGGCGCGCTGCAGAGCGAGACGACCGAACTCGCGACCCGGATTGCGCGCGAGCTCGACGCCACGGACTTCGACTCGACGGAACTCGAATCGATCAACGCGCGCCTCGATCTGCTCGACCGTCTCAAACGCAAGTACGGCGGAACGATCGAGGCCGCGCTCGCAACCGCGGCGCAGGCTCGGGAGATCGTCGAAGCCTTCGAGTCGCGTGACGAGCGCAGCGCGGCGCTCGTAGCGGCGACGGGGGACGCAAAGGCGTCGCTCGCTGCTGATGAAGCATCTTTGCGGGCCATTCGCGAGGAGGCCGCTGGGCGCCTCAAGACGGCGATTCATGAGGAACTTCGTGCGCTGGCGCTCTCCTCGGCCCGCTTTGACGTGTCCTTCGACCCAATTGAATTCGTGTTTGCGGCGAACAAAGGCGAGCCGATGCGACCGCTCGCGCGTGTCGCGTCGGGTGGAGAGCTTTCGCGCGTGCTCCTCGCGCTGGTCGTGGTGTTGGCCGGCTCGCGAGATCGCACCGCGCTGATCTTCGACGAAATCGATACGGGCATCGGCGGCGTCACCGCGACGGCGGTCGGCGCCCGTATCGGGCGCCTAGCGCGCGAGGGACAAGTAGTATGCGTGACGCACCTCGCGCAGCTCGCGACCTGGTCGGACCGGCACTACCTTTTGGAAAAGCATGAGAAGGGTGGTGCTACGACGATCTCGGTGCGCGAGATCTCGGGTGAAGATGCACGCGCGGCGGAACTCGCGCGGATGCTTTCAGGCGAGTCGCACGACGTGGCCCTCGAACACGCCCGAATGCTCTTGCGCGCGCGATGAAGATTCCGCGCGACCGCGACGAGGCCACGCTGGTGGCCGGCCGCAACCGCGTGGCGCTCACCAACCTGCGGAAACTCTTTTTCCCAGCCGCCGGCGTGACCAAGGGTGACCTCTTGCAGTATTACGCCGACGTTTCCGAGGTGCTCTTACCGCACGTCATGCATCGAGCGATGGTCATGAAGCGCTATCCGCACGGCGCGGCAGGGGAATTCTTTTTTATGAAGCGGGTTCCGCAGCCCCATCCGCCGTGGGTTCACACCTGCCGCATCGAACACCGTTCCGGAAACGTGATCGATTTTCCGATGGCCGACGATCTTGCGTCGCTGCTCTGGATCGTGAACCTGGGCTGCATCGACCTCAATCAATGGTATGCGCCGTGCGACGACATCGACCGGCCGACGTACGTGCATTTCGATTTGGATCCCGGCACTGCGCCCTTTTCGCGCGTGCGCGATGCCGCATTGCTCGTGCGCGACGGACTTGCCGGCCTGGGCATGCGCTCGTATGCTAAAACGTCGGGATCGAAGGGCATCCACGTTTACGTTCCGATCGTGCGTGGTCCGCTGCAAAAGCAAGTGTGGGGCTTTGCCAAAGAGTTCGCCGTCGCGATTGCGCATCACGAGCCTGCGCTGATGACTGCCGAGTATCGGAAAGAGAAGCGGCCTGCCGGTCGGGTGTTGGTCGATTACAATCAGAACCGGTGGGGCTCGACGCTCGCTTCGGTCTATTCCGTTCGCCCTACCGAGCGCGCGACCGTGTCGACGCCGATCACGTGGGAAGAAGTCGAAGCGGGAATCGAAATCGAGGATTTTCGCCTCGACAACGTTCGCGAGCGCATCGCAAAGCTTGGCGACCTTTGGAAACCGCTCGTCGCGAAGCGTGGACGTTTCGATTTAGCTCCATTTTTTCATTAGGACCTTTTGCCCGCAGTGCTTCCCTATTCGGCAGTCTTTTTGCGCGCGGCGAGTTGATATGCTGACCTCCCATGAGGTCGGCACGGCTTGCGCTCTTCGCGCTCCTTACCCTCTCTTTCGTAGCGTGCGGAGGAGGCGGAGGCGGCGGCACGGGCTCCGATCCGTTGCCTGCGACCGCGCTGGCGTCGGCTTCGCCGGGCGCCTCCCCGTCGCCGGGTCCAAGCGGCAAAGCCTCCATGTCGCCGGGGCCGTCGTCTTCACCGTCGGCCCCACCCGCCGCGACGCCGTCGCCAACTCCATCACCGGCTGCGAAGTCCTCGCCAACTCCGACACCGACGCCAACCCCGGTGCCGACACCGACGCCGACCGCGAACGTGTGCTTCGGCATCGACGGCGCCACGTGCCCGCCGACGCCGACTCCGACGCCGTAAGGGAACTCGATGGGCCGGGGTTTGTCTGCTATCGTTGCTTGCGCGCTCTTAGCAAGCTGTAGTGGCGGAAGCTCGCTTCCACGTGCGGGCACGAGCGCCGCTGCACCGGGACAGAGTTCGTCTGGGAAGGCGAGCGGATCGGCGACCTTCGCGATCTTCATTCCCTCGTCGACCACGATGAAGAAGGTGCGTCCGAGCTACGTCTCGCCGAATACGCAGTACGCCGGCATCACCTTGACCGAAGTCGCCGGTTCTCCCGTGCCCTCACCCAAACCGCTGGTCGTGAATTTGGCGCCGGGTTCGCCGAATTGCAGCGCCTCATCCGGCGGCACGACCTGTAGCGTCACGTCCACGTATGCCGTTGGCGTAGACGCGTGGACCGTTGCGCTGTACGGATCAGGCGGCATCACCGGCACACCGCTGTCGATCAATAGCGTCTCGCGGAACGTCGTCGCCGGGCAGAACACCGTCGACCTCACGATGAACCCGGTGGTCGCGTCGCTCGCCTTCTCGCCAAGCAGCGGCAGCTGTGTCTCGAACGGCACGAGCTGCGTGCAGCCGGCAACGCTCGAGGCGCTCGATGCGACGAATGCGGTGATCGTTGGGCCGGGCGATTACGTTAACGCATCGCAGAGCCCGGTGACCATCAACCTGTCGGCTGCTCCATCGGGCGTGACGCTGGAAACCGCATCCGGTTCGGCGGCCGCCACCAGCGCGAGCGGTCCCGCGCAGATGAACCTCGCGCAGATCGCCTACGACGGCACCGGCGCGGCCGGGCAGTTGACGATCGATGCAACCGACACCGGCGGCGACCGCGCGTCGTATACCCTCGATGTCGCGGCGCCGACGCCGTCGCCGAGCAGCTATCCGCCCGACCCTCCGTCGAAGATTCGAAGCAGTTACGGCCGCATCGGTCTTGCGCAAATCTTCGACTACTTCCCGAGCACCAACACCTCGATGAGTGCTTCGCAGATCACCTCCGACGCGGGTCGCTACGACCTGGTCTGGGGCTCCTTCGATCCGCAACCGTGGCGCGCCGCTAATCCGCAAGCACTGGTTTCCCGCTACTACATTATCGAAGAAGACAACACGCTCACGTCGGGGCACAACCTGCAATGGTGGCAGCAAAATCATCCCGATTGGATCC
>DATKPZ010000210.1:0-3893 GCA_035523815.1 Alphaproteobacteria bacterium | reverse complement strand
AGGTCGGCTGCACCCTGCATCGCGATTCCGCGTGCATTCACGACGCGCAGCGCATCTTCGAAGCCGATCGCTTGCGCGGCGTACAAACTGCAATACTCGGCGAACGAGTGACCCGCACTCACGACCAGCGACTCAAAGGGAAGTTCGAGCGCCGCAAAGATCGCAACGTTCGTTACAAAGATCGCGGGCTGACTGTATTGCGTCTCGCGCAGACGCTCCTCGGGGCCGCGCTGCTGCAAGCCGAGCAGATCGTAGCCGAGCACGGTTTGCGCCATGTCGAACAGATCCGACGCCGCGGTTGAATGTTTGGCCAGGTCGACGCCCATGCCCAGCGTCTGCGAGCCCTGCCCGGGAAAAATCACGCCGATGCGCGTCATGCGACCCATTTCCAGACGACGGCGCCCCACGAGAGACCACCGCCGAAACCGACGAACACGATCACGTCGTTGGCCTTGACCTTGCCGTCGCGAACGGCTTCCGAGAGGGCAATCGGAATCGAGGCGGCCGAGGTGTTGCCGTACTCGTGAATGTTCACCACGCAGCGCTCCGGCGGAATCTCCAAGTACTTCATCGCCGCGTCGATAATCCGCTTATTGGCCTGGTGCGGAATCAGGACGTCGACGTCGCCTTTCGTAAGGTGCGCCTTTTCCAGCGCCCGATCCGTGGCTGCGATCATCTTGGTGACGGCGAACTTGAAGACTTCACGGCCTTCCATATGAATGCGGTCGGCCTTGCGGTCCAGCGTGGCATGCGTCGTGGGCATGCGCGAACCGCCCGTCGCGACCCGCAGCAACTCCGGCCGGCTGCCGTCGCTGCCGAGTTCCGAACCCAGAAACGAATCTTCGGCGCTGGCCTCGAGGACGACCGCGCCCGCGCCGTCTCCGAAGAGGATTGCGGTGCCGCGGTCTTCACGATCGACCAGCTTAGAGAGGGTCTCGGCGCCGATCAACATGATCCGGCGATAGACGCCCGAGCGAATCAGCGACGACGCGACGGTGAGCCCGTAGATGAAGCCGCTGCAGGCGATCTCCATATCGAACGCCGGCTTGTCGTGCGCACCGACCTTGGAGGCCACGATGCAGGCGGTCGCCGGAAACAAAAAATCGGGATAGACGGTGCAGACGATGTAGGCGTCGATGTCGTCCGGTTCGAGCTTCGCGCTCGAGAGCGCGTTTTGCGCTGCCGCCAATGCCAAATCACTGGTCGCTTCATTCTCAGAAGTCCAGTGACGGCGTTTCATTCCCGTACGCGACGTGATCCACTCGTCGGACGTATCGAACCATTGTTCGAGATCGTGGTTGTCCACGATACGCTCGGGCGCATAATGCCCGACGCCGACGATTTTTACCCCGGTCACGAGGCTTATCGCTTATTCGTGATCGTGACCGGCGTCGTTGCGGACCTCGACGACCTGACGGCCATCGTACGTCCCGCAATGACCGCACACGAAGTGCGGACGCTTGGGCTGGTGACACTGGGGGCATTCCACGGTCGTGACCGGGCTCAACTTCCAGTTCGCCGCACGACGGCTGCGCGTTTTACTGCGCGGCGTCTTCCACTTTAGATTTGCCACTTGAGTCTCTCGTCTCCATCGTATTGTATGCCTTGGCAGCTCTCGCTGCAGCGTAGCCCCATCGGCATCTCGCTCAGCACCAGTTGTTGTGCTAGATCTGCAACGTCCAGCCGGCTCCCGGTCAGAACGTTGTTCTCGCCGAACGGGTCATCCTGACCGGAGTTCGGATCGAGCCGTTCGTCGACGTCGGCGTGCAGCGCCACGTCGACCTCTTCCAGACACGCGTCGCACGCGCCGCGCGCCTGCGCGTCCACCGTGCCTACTATATGAAGCAGGCGATCGACGTAGCGTAGTTCCAGATGCACGCGAGCCGGATCCGGAAACGAGGCTCCCTCGAAGTCCTCGATCGGCACCTCATCATCGACCAGCATGATCTGCCTGCCGCCGCCGAGGAGCCCACTGATATCGACCTTGTGCGAACGAGCCATGACGTTTTTGCGACCCCTCGCAGATTGGGGGCCCCCTGCGCAGAGAGCCCCCAGAACGACTTGGAGATTGTAGAACCCCGCAGGGGTCTTGTCAAACACCAGGGTCCGCGGGATGGAGAGGCATCATGAACCCTCTCGGCTCCCTGGCCGGCCGGCTTGCCACCGAAGGCGTTAACTACGCCCCCGAGATCGTGGGGGCCGCCCAAAAGTACGGCCTCGATCCCACGCTTCTGGCGGCGCTCGCCGCTCAGGAGACCGGCGGGCCCGGCGCCAACGGCGGCCGGAACGAGGTCGGGGACGGCGGTCACGGCCATGGGCTCTTCCAGATCGACGATCGCTGGCATGATTTCGCTCGGACGGCCGCGGCCATGGATCCCGCGCGGAACGCCGACTATGCCGCGGGGATGCTCTCGGGACTCCTCAAGCGCTACGGCGGGAACGTGCGTGAAGCGCTCTCGGCCTACAACGCGGGCAGTCCGACCGCCCCGGGCACGGCCACGACCTGGGGCGACGGCCAAACCCTCGACTACGCGGACTCGGTGTTGCGCCATTGCCGGCAGCTCGGGGCCGGGGGCGATGGCGTCGATCGCCTGGCACAAACCGCACAAACGATGCCGCAGCCGATTCCGGCTGCCGGCGTTCCTCGCGCGCACCACCACCATCATCGGTGGCGCTCGGCCGAGGGTCTGGATCCGACCGGCCACAGCTCGAACGCGAGCATGTCCTACGATACCTACATCAACGGAGACACCAACCAATGAGCTTCAATATCGGCAGCGCGCTCCTCGGGGGCGTCGAGGGCTTACTTACCGGCGGCCCGATCGGCGCCGCGGCCGGCGCGATTGCCGGTGGCTGCGAAGGCGGATCTTCGTCCTCGGCGTCGGGGCTCGACCCCTCGTCGCTTGAAAGCGCACTCAGCCAGCAGTCGAGCGCCTTCACCAACATCAACACGCTCTCGTCGTACGCGCAATCGCAACCGCAGAGCGACAACCTGCTCGCCAGCCTGATCGACGGCGACGACAGCAACAGCTAAGGAGCGACAACCATGAGTGTAGGACTCAGCCTGCTCGAGAACATGGCGCCCACCATCGGCGGTGCGCTCTTAGGCGGTGCGATCTCGAGCGCAACCGGGAACGGACTATCCGGCGTAGGCGCGGGCGCCATGGGCGGCTCGAACGCGAGTCTGGCGACGATGATCGCCGGCAACGACGCCTTCAACACCGGCCTCATGGGTCAGGAGATGGGCGCGCAAGATCAACTCGATCTTCAAGCCACCGCATTCGATGAGGCCATGGATCAACAATCGGAGAACATGCGGGAGATCAACTCGCTTCGCGATGCGCAGATGGCGCAACGCAAAGCCGACGACGGCATCACGAAAAAGTTCATCGAAAGCATCGGCGAGTAGATGTACGCGATTCCAAACGTTGCGGTGCGTGCTCCACGCGCGCCGCAACCCAGCACCGGCGACGCCGCGACCGGCGCAGCAGGCGGCGCCGACCCGGATGCCGCCGCGAACGCTCTCGCCGAGCAAACGATCGCGGCCCAAAAAGCCGCCTTCAACTACGAAGCCGCGGAGCAAGCCGAACTCGAACGCGAGCGCGAGACGCTCGAAGCGATGGTCCAGGCCCAGCTCAAAGACGAAGACGAAGTCATGAAAAAATGGATCGCGATGATCGCCTAGCCCTAGGGCACGTGCTTCAGCAGCGTCACCCGCCGCGAGCACGTTCCGCCGAGGGAGAGGCCGTCCTTTTGGCGGCGGCTGAAAGGGGACTTGTCCGCCTATGCTATACTTCTGACTTGTGCCCCCGCGGGGGCCATTAGCTCAGCTGGTTAGAGCGCATGCTTGATAAGCATGAGGTCCCTGGTTCGATCCCAGGATGGCCCACCAA
>DATKPZ010000209.1:0-4274 GCA_035523815.1 Alphaproteobacteria bacterium | reverse complement strand
GGACCGGACGGGAGCCTGTGGCTCACCGAATACGCCGCCGGGAATATCGCTCACCTTATTCCGTAGGTTCGACGGTTACCAGATTCATTTTGTCGCCTTTGCGAATCGCGTCGAGCGTCTCGAAGCCCTCGGTCATCTGACCGAAGACCGTGTAGTTATTATCGAGAAACCGCGCGTCGGCAAGGCAAATGTAGAATTGCGAGCCGGCTGAGTCCGGATTCGACGAACGCGCCATTGCAACCGTGCCGCGCACGTGCGGCCGCTGGTTGAATTCGGCTTTGAGGCGATAGCCGGGGCCACCCGTGCCGTCGCCGTCCGGATCGCCGCCTTGGATCACGAAACCGGGCTCGACGCGATGAAACGCAAGGCCATCGTAAAACCCCTCTTCGGCAAGCTTCATGAAAGCGGCGGTGTGAACGGGTGCATCGTCGGGGAAAAACGTGAACACGATGTCGCCCTTGTCGGTGGCGATCCGTACTTGCGACGCGCGTGCGCGGTCGGTGTACGTTTTGACTTCGTCGGGGGTTGGAGCAGCATTCGGCATAGCGCTCTCTTGCACTGCACGGGTTTCGTGCCCTCCGCCTTGCGGTAGAATCCCACCGCAATGCCGGAGAAACCAACGCTCCACATCCAAATCCCCCCAGACCCACAATATGCGCGCACGGTGCGCGGAGCGCTTGCCGCATTTGCGTCGCTGCATGGCGTCGTCGAGCCCGACCTCGCCGCGCTGGTTCTGGCGGTTGGCGAGGCCTTGGCCAACGCGATCGAGCACGCTGCGCCGCAAGGCGACATCAAGGTTACGGTGGAGATTGACCCGCATCTCATTTCCGCTCGGGTCGTCGACAGCGGGCGCGGATTGGAGGAGAGGCCCTCGGTGATGCAGCCGCTTCCGGATGACGATCAGGAAGGTGGCCGGGGTATTCCGATCATGCAGCGGTGCGTTGACCTGTGCGACGTGGAGAGCCGGCCTGGCCTCGGCACGACGGTCTCGCTCGGCCGGTTTCGGCGCGATGCCTCGCCGGGCGATCAGGAACGAACCGCCATCTCGTAAAAGATGGCGGGCATGAGCCTTCATGCCTGCTTTGCTGCGGTGCTCGCCGCGCTGCTCTCCTACGCGGCACCAAGCCCGGCCCCGCTCGATCCCCAGGTTGCCGCCATGGTCGCGCAGGTCAGCGCCGATCGCTTGCGCGCAACTGACACCAAGCTCGTCGGCTTCTTCACGCGAAACGATTTCTCCGATACGAGTTCGACCCCGACGCATGGCGTTTTCGGCGCGCGCGACTGGATTCGCGCGCAGTTCGAAGCCATTGCGAAGACGAGCGGCGGCCGCATGACCGTGGCTCTGGACAACTTCACGCAGCCCAAGACGGCGCGCACACCGCGCGCCGTCGCCGAGTCGAGCATCATCGCAACGCTCCAAGGCGACGAGCCCGGCCTCATCTACGTGATGTCGAGTCACTACGACGACTGCAACGGCGACTGCACGAACGGCACGCGCGAAGCGCCCGGCGCCGACGACAACGGGTCCGGCACATCGGCCGTGCTCGAGGCCGCGCGCATCATGGCCCCGCATCACTTTCGAGGCACGATCATTTTCGCCGTCTTTGACGGCGAGGAGCTCGGACTATGGGGATCGCAGCATTACGCCGACGAGCTCAAAGCCAAAGGCATAGCCATCGCCGCCGATCTCAATAACGACATCATCGGAAATTCGACGGGCGGCAACGGCGTGCATGAGCCGAACGTGATCCGCGTGTTCAGTCAGGCCCTCCCCGTCGATGCGAAACTTGCTGGCGTGAACCTCATCGGTTCGGAGAACGATTCGCCTTCGCGCGAACTCGCGCGCTTCATCGGCGAGACGGTCCCGGTCTACATGCCGGATTTTACCGTCCGTCAAATCTGGCGCGCCGACCGGTTCCTGCGCGGCGGAGATCAGCAGTCGTTTCAAGACGACGGCTATCCGGCGACCCGCTTCGTAGAGCCGAATGAAAACTTCACCCATCAGCACCAAGACGTGCGCGTCGAAAACGGCGTGCAGTTCGGCGACCTGTTGCAATTCATCGACTTCGACTACATGGCCAGAGCGACCCAAGCGAACATCGCGGCGCTCGCGACGCTCGCCCTCGGCCCGCAAGCGCCGCCCAATGCGCAGCTCGTGCTCAAACATCTGGGCTACGATTCGACACTGCGCTGGAAGCCCGCAATCGGCGCCGTTTCCTACGAGATCGTCTGGCGATCGACGACGGCGCCCGACTGGCAGTACGCGCAAAACGTCGGGAGCGTCACCGAAGCCACGGTGCCGGTGAGCAAGGACGATTACATCCTCGGCGTACGCGCGATTGACGCGCAGGGTCACCGCAGCGTCGCAAGCTACCCAGCGCCCGTGCGGGAGCGCTAGTCCGTCCGCATGCGTATCGTAACGGCGATTCTCGCCGTCATGTTCGCCCTGGAGTCGTGTACGCCGGCGGCGGTACCGCTCTCGCCGTCGTCGTCGTTGCCGTCACTCGTGCTCGAAAGCCCGCCGGCCGGGATCAACGCCTTTACGATCGCAACACAGGACGGACTCCTGGGCCTCACGCCGATCGTGCCCCTTTTCGAATTGCCGCAGATCCCAACCAACCAGGGGGAGCTTGGACTGACGGTGTGGGGAACGAAAGATGCGAGCGGCAACATCACCGGGCTCGCACAAGCCCAGGTATCGGGGATGAACGGCGGCCAGGGTTCGGTGCACATTTTCTTCGACGATGCGTACCATCCGGTGCTCTTCGTCGACGACGCGAGCGGCTATTCCATTCTCGTCACCGGTGCAACCTCGTCCACGCCGACGATTACGTTGTGCGACCCCGACGGGACGGCGGATGCAAGCACGGTGCTTTCCACGAGCGGCGGAACGATGCAACCCGGCCCCGTGCAATCCGGCGGCTCTTGCGCGTTTGCAAGCGCCCTCGCCGCGCGCAAGCGCATGGGCAGCAGTGGCGCAACCGAAACGGTCGTCTCGAATCTCGGTGACCTCGCAAAGCTCATTACCGCGGGAGCCTACGTCGGGGGGCTCGGCTTCGCGATCGGCGCGATCCTCAAGTTCAAGGCGCACAAAGACAATCCGACCCAGGTTCCGGTCGGCACGCCGATCGCACTGGTCTTCATCGCCGCGGCGCTGCTCTTCATCCCGTCGATCTTCTCGAGCTCGGGCGCCACGATTTTCGGCACCGGTACGATCGCTCCAGTTGACGGCGTGACGCCGTTCTACGCAACGCCGCCCTAAGGCGAACCTACTCGGTATCGGGCGCGAGGTCCGAGCCGAGAAGCAAGGTTGAATTCGTGCCGGGACGTAGACGCGTGGAAAAGACTTGCGCGAGTTCCTGTGCTGCGGGAGAGTCCCCGACCACCACGCTCGTCGACTTGACGGGTTGATCGATGGAGGTCTGCACGTTCCAGCCGCCACCGCGCAGCGCGCCGACGATCGTGCGATCGAAATCGCTGTTGCCGGTAGCGTTAGCCACGAGAATTTGATCTTGCGGGGGCTCAGTTTTGTCAAAGAGCAGCTTGCCGATCAACTTGGCCCAGCGATCGTCGACGAAGACCACCGACGCATCGCCCACCCAGCCGGCTTTGCCCGGGAGCGTGAAGGCACGAATGTTGTCCTCGGGCACGTCGCGATAGACCTCGAGCAGTGCGACGAGCTGTTGATCGCTGAGGTTCGTTTTCATGTCTTTTCGCGCGAATCGCAGGATGCGAGGAAGTTTGGCCCAGGTCTGTGGTTGGCTGAGCTGATCCATCATCAGCTTGAGCACTTGCTGCTGACGCTTCATGCGCCCGAAGTCCGAGGCGGCGTCGTGGCGAAAGCGCAGGTAGCCGGCCACCTGACTACCCGTGAGATATTGCTCGCCCTTCTTCAGATGGATGTGCAAGTCACCGTTATCGTCATCGTAGTTCATTGTCTCGTCGACATCGACGTTGAGGCCGCCCATCGCATCGACGATTTGCGCCGCGCCTTCGGGCTGCAGGGCCACGATCGCATCGATCGGCGCGCCGCCGAGCAGTGCGCTGACCACGCGCGCACTCATCTTGGCCCCGCCGTATGCATAGGCGGCGTTGATCTTATCGTGCCCGTGGTTCGGAATCGCGACCCAGCTGTCGCGCGGAATCGAGACGAGGGTCGCGGTACGCCGATCGACGTCGAGATGCGCGAGAATCATCGTATCGGTCGTGGCTTCGTCGTCTTGATATCCGAGGACGAGCAGGTTGAGCTTAGTCGTTCCGAATGCGTGATGCGA